>JAJPEO010000338.1 GCA_021166815.1 Nocardioides sp. | reverse complement strand
CGCCAAGCTGCTGGAGTACGGCGCCCTGCCGATCGTCAACGAGAACGACACGGTGGCGACCACCGAGATCCGCTTCGGCGACAACGACCGGCTGGCCGCGCTCGTCGCCCACCTGGTCCAGGCCGACCTGCTGGTCCTGCTCTCCGACGTGGACGGGCTCTACACCGGTCCTCCGGGTCGCCCCGGGTCCACGCTGATCCCGGTGGTGCGGTCCACCGCCGACCTGGGCGGCATCGAGATCGGGTCCGCAGGATCGGCCGGGGTCGGGACCGGCGGCATGACCACGAAGGTCGACGCAGCCCAGATCGCCACCCACGCCGGCATCCCGGTGGTGCTCACCTCCGCCGAGCAGGCTGCGGCCGCGCTGGCCGGGGAGTCCGTCGGCACGCTGTTCTCGGCCACCGGCAGGCGCAAGCCCACCCGGCTGCTGTGGCTGCGCCACGCGACCGAGGGCAAGGGCGAGCTGCGCATCGACGCCGGTGCGGTCAGCGCCGTCACCGAGCGGCGCGCGTCGCTGCTGCCGGCCGGGATCGTGGGGGTCTCCGGCTCGTTCGTCGCGGGGGAGCCGGTCGACGTGGTCAGCCCGGGCGGCGTCACGGTGGCGCGTGGCCTGGTCAACTTCGACGCCGACGAGCTGCCGGCGCTGCTGGGCCGCTCCACCAGGGAGCTCAAGGAGGCCCTGGGCGCCGCCTACGAGCGCGAGGTCATCCACCGGGACGACATGGTCGTGCTCGGACGAGCGTAGGCTGGATCGGACATGACCCCCGCTCCCGGACGCGCCGTCTACCTCGACCACGCCGCCACCACCCCCATGGTCCCGGCGGCGATCGAGGCGATGGCGGCGCAGCTGGCCCTGGTCGGCAACGCCAACTCGCTGCACGCCCCCGGCCGGGCTGCGCGACGCGTCGTGGAGGAGTCCCGCGAGACGATCGCCCGCGCGCTCGGGTGCCGGCCGGGTGACGTGGTCTTCACCTCGGGCGGCACCGAGTCCGACAACCTGGCGGTCAAGGGCATCTACTGGGCACGCCGGGCCGCCGACCCGCGACGCACCCGCATCCTCGCGAGCGCGATCGAGCACCACGCGGTGCTCGACCCGCTGCAGTGGCTCGAGGACGAGGACGGGGCCGATGTCGAGCTGGTGCCGGTCGACGACAAGGGCCGCCTGGACCTCGAGGCGCTGCGCTACCAGGTGGCCAGGGACCCCGGCTCGGTGGCGCTGATCTCGGTCATGTGGGCCAACAACGAGGTCGGCACGCTGCAGCCGATCAGCGAGGTGGTGGAGATCGCCTCCGCCCACGGCATCCCGGTCCACACCGACGCCGTGCAGGCCGTGGGCTCGGTTCCCGTGGACTTCGCGGCCTCGGGGGTCGACGCGCTGAGCTTCACCGGCCACAAGCTCGGAGGCCCGTACGGCGTCGGTGCCCTGGTCGTGCGCCGCGACATCAGGGTGGCGCCGCTCGTCCACGGCGGCGGGCAGGAGCGTGACGTGCGCAGCGGCACCCTCGACGTCCCCGCGATCGCCGGGCTGGCCGCTGCGGTCGAGCTCGCCGTCAAGCACCAGGCCGAGCACGCCGACCATGTCGCCGCCCTGCGCGACGACCTCGTCCGACGCCTCGTCGCGGCCGTGCCGGATGCCCACCTCCACGGCGCAGCGCCGGGCGCGGGCCGCCTCCCGGGCAACGCCCACATCGGCTTCCCGGGTTGCGAGGGCGACTCGCTGCTGATGCTCCTCGACGCCCGCGGCATCGCCTGCTCCACGGGATCGGCCTGCTCGGCAGGGGTGCCGCAGCCCTCCCACGTCCTGCTCGCGATGGGCTGCGACCCGGACCAGGCCCGCCACTCGCTGCGCTTCACGTTCGGCCACTCCTCGACCGCCGCTGACGTCGACGCCGTGGTCGAGGCGATCGTGCCCGTCGTGGAGCGCGCCCGGGCCGCCAAGGGGCTGTGATGCGCGTCGTCGCCGCCATGTCGGGCGGGGTCGACTCGGCCGTGGCTGCTGCCCGCGCGGTCGAGGCCGGCCACGAGGTCACCGGCATCCACCTCGCGCTGAGCCGCAACCCCGCGTCCTACCGCACGGGTGCGCGCGGCTGCTGCACGATCGAGGACAGCAACGACGCGCGGCGAGCGGCCGACGTGATCGGGATCCCGTTCTACGTCTGGGACCTCTCCGACCGCTTCCACGAGGACGTGGTCGAGGACTTCATGGACGAGTACGCCGCCGGGCGCACGCCCAACCCCTGCCTACGCTGCAACGAGAAGATCAAGTTCGCCGCGGTCCTGGACCGCGCCCTGGCGCTGGGCTTCGACGCCGTGGCCACGGGCCACTACGCGCAGCTGCGCACCGGGGCCGACGGCCTGATCGAGATGCACCGCGCGGTCGACCACGGCAAGGACCAGTCCTACGTCCTCGGTGTCCTCACCCAGGAGCAGCTGGCCCACTCCCTCTTCCCGCTGGGCGACAGCACCAAGGACGCCGTACGCCGCGAGGCGGCCGAACGTGGCCTGCTCGTGGCCGACAAGCCCGACTCCCACGACATCTGCTTCGTCGCCGACGGCGACAACGCCGGGTGGCTGCGCGAGAAGCTGGGCGACCGCGCCCCCAATGACGGCGGCAGCATCGTCGACGACGCCAGCGGTGAGGTGCTCGGCACGCACGAGGGCACCTACGCGTTCACGATCGGCCAGCGGCGCGGCCTGCGCCTGGGTCGCCCGGCCCCGGACGGCAAGCCGCGGTTCGTCCTCGACATCGAGCCGGTCAGCGGGACCGTCCGGGTCGGGCCGCGCGCCGGGCTGGCCGTCGACAGGATCACCGCGAGCCGGCCGCGCTGGTGCGGTGCCGTGCCGGACAGGCTGGAGGGCACGGTGCAGCTGCGCGCCCACGGCGCCGAGCACCGGGCCGTCGTCACGGTCGCGGGGGACGACGTCGACATCGAGCTGCTCGACCACGCCGAGGGCATCGCCCCCGGACAGGCAGCGGTGATCTACGACGGCACCCGGGTCGTCGGCTCGGCGACCATCGACGCGACCTCGCGGGTGGGCCGATGACGCGTGCGAGCGGGGTGGGCTCGCTGCCCGGCGAGGACGACCGTGCCTTCGCCGAGGCCGTGCGCATGGTGCTGGCCCAGCTCGAGGACCTGCCCTACCTCCCCGAGGTGCCCGGCCGCGGGGCGATCGCGTCGATGACCGGTCGCAGCCTGTCGGTCGTCGACGGCCTGGCCGCCGACCTGCAGCCCGCCGGATGGCGCCTCACCGACAGCAGCGGTGTCGACCACCGTCGCGCACGATCCCTGCTGGCCCAGGACCTCGACCAGGTCGAGGAGCAGGGCCAGGGGCTCCAGAGCGCCTTCAAGGTCCAGGTCGCCGGCCCGTGGACGCTCGCGGCCACGGTCGAGAAGCCGCGCGGCGACAAGGTCCTCAGCGACCACGGGGCCCGCCGCGAGCTGGCGCAGGCCCTCGCCGAGGGGCTGGGCTCGCACGTGGCCGACGTACGCCGCCGGCTGCCGGGCGTCACCGACCTGGTGGTGCAGGTGGACGAGCCGCTGCTCGGCCCCGTCGTCGACGCGCGCGTCCCGACCGCGAGCGGCTTCGGCCGGCACCGCCGCATCGACGTCCCCGAGGCCTCCGAGCACCTCGAGTGGGTCCTGGCCGCGGTGCGGGGCGCCGGCGCGCAGCCCTGGGTCCACTCGTGCGGTCCCACGCCCTGGGGGCTCGTCCTCGGCGCCGGTGCGACCGGCCTGAGCGCGGACCTGGACCAGCTCGACGCCGCGGGCATCGACACCTTCGCCGAGGCCCTCGAGGGGGGTCGCACCGCTGTGCTCGGCGTCGTTCCCTCCATGGACCCCGCCACCGCGCCCACCGACTCGAGGCTGGTGGAGCGGGTGCTGCGCTGGCTGGACATGCTCGGCCTCGACGTCGAGTCGCTGGGCGACTCACTGGTGATCACGCCGACGTGCGGCCTCGCCGGGGCCTCGGACGCCTGGGCACGTCGCGCCCACGAGGTGGCCCGGGCCGTGGCCGGCGGCCTGACCTGACGCTGGCGTGCTGGCGCGACGGCTGTCACCGCGGCCGGGCAGACTGTCCCCATGAGCACCACCGCCGGCGAGACGCCGCACGTCGACTCCGCCCCTGACGCCGTGCGCGAGCGCCACCAGGAGCTCAGCGAGGTGGTCGAGGAGGCGCGCTGGCGCTACTACGTGCTCGACGACCCCACGCTCTCCGACGCCGAGTTCGACCGGTTGATGCGTGAGCTGGAGCGGCTCGAGGAGGACTACCCCGAGCTCCGTACGCCGGACTCACCCACCCAGCAGGTCGGCGGCGCCGTGTCCACGGAGTTCACGGCCGTCGACCACCTCCAGCGGATGGAGTCGCTCGACAACGCCTTCTCCTACGACGAGCTGGCCGCCTGGCACGCTCGCCTGCAGCGCGACGGGATCGACGCCCCGGCGCTGCTGTGCGAGCTCAAGGTCGACGGCCTGGCGATCAACCTCCTCTACGAGCACGGCCGTCTCGTGCGCGCGCTGACGCGCGGCGACGGACGCACCGGTGAGGACGTCACCCCCAACGTCAAGACCATCGCCTCGGTGCCCCACCGCCTCACCGGCACCGACGAGCACCCGGTGCCCGCGCTGGTCGAGGTGCGCGGCGAGGTCTTCTTGCCCACCGAGGCCTTCGAGCGCCTCAACGAGTCGATGGCCGACGCCGGCAAGGCGATGTTCGCCAACCCCCGCAACGCGGCGGCCGGGTCGTTGCGACAGAAGGACCCGCGCGTCACCGCCACCCGTGCCCTGGGCATGGTGTGCCACGGAATCGGCGCCCGGGAGGGCTTCGAGCCCACCTCCCAGTCGTCGGCGTACGCCGCCCTGCGCGACTGGGGCCTGCCCACGAGCGACCGCGTGCGGGTGCTGCCCGACCTGGCGGGCGTGCACGAGTTCATCGAGCACTACGGCGAGCACCGTCACGACGTGGAGCACGAGATCGACGGCGTCGTGGTCAAGGTCGACGAGGTCACGCTGCAGCGCCGCCTCGGCTCCACCAGCCGTGCGCCCCGCTGGGCGATCGCCTACAAGTACCCGCCCGAGGAGGTCAACACCAAGTTGATCTCCATCGAGGTCAACACCGGGCGCACCGGGCGGGTGACGCCGTTCGCGGTCATGGAGCCGACCAAGGTCGCGGGGTCCACCGTCGAGCGCGCGACGCTGCACAACGCCCACGAGGTCAGGCGCAAGGACGTGCGCCCGGGGGACACCGTGATCCTGCGCAAGGCCGGCGACGTCATCCCCGAGGTGCTGGGCCCGGTGCTCGCCCTGCGTCCCGAGGGGCTGCCCGAGTGGGTCATGCCCACCGAGTGCCCGGCCTGCGGGACCACGCTCGTGGAGCAGAAGGAGGGCGACAAGGACCTGCGCTGCCCCAACCACCGCTCCTGCCCGGCGCAGCTGCTCGACCGGGTCTTCCACGTCGCCGGTCGCGGCGCCTTCGACATCGAGGGACTGGGCAGCGAGGCCGCGGCCGCCCTGCTCGAGGCCGGCGTCCTGACCGACGAGGGCGACATCTTCGACCTCACCGCCGAGAAGCTGGCCCGGGCGCCGCTGTTCACCCGCGCGCCGAAGAAGGGGGAGGAGGGGCCGCAGCTCTCCGCCAACGCCCTCAAGCTCCTCGACCACCTCGCCACGCGCAAGGACGTGCCGTTGTGGCGGGTGGTCGTCGCCCTCTCGATCCGCCACGTCGGTCCGACCGCGGCCCGCGCCCTGGCCACCGAGTTCGGGTCGATGCAGGCGATCCGCGACGCCGACGAGGAGGCCCTGGCCGAGGTGGAGGGCGTGGGGCCCACCATCGCCGCCTCGGTGCGCGAGTGGCTCGGCGGGCCGGAGGCCGACTGGCACAACGCGATCATCGACAAGTGGGCCGCGGCCGGGGTGGCCATGGCCGACGAGCGCGACGAGACCGTGGCCCGCACGCTGGAGGGACTGACGATCGTCGCGACCGGCTCGTTGGAGGGATTCACCCGCGACTCGGTCAAGGAGGCGATCATCAGCCGCGGGGGCAAGGCGTCGTCGTCGGTGTCGAAGAAGACCGACTACGTCGTGGTCGGTGACAACGCCGGGTCGAAGGCCGACAAGGCCGAACAGCTCGGGGTGACCATGCTCGACGAGGAGCAGTTCGTCCGGCTGCTGGCGGGTGGACCCGAGGCGATCTGAGCCCGGCGGGGTCCCTCTCCTAGGATTGACCCATGCCTGACTCCGCCGCACGCGTGGAGATCACTCGCGACGAGGTGGCCCACCTGGCCATGCTCGCGCGCATCGATCTCTCCGACGCCGAACTCGACCACCTCGCACCGCAGCTCACCGTGATCCTCGAGTCGGTGGCCTCCATCCAGGGCGTGGCCGGCGACGACGTGCCGCCCACCTCCCACGCCCTGCCGTTGACCAACGTCTTCCGCAACGACGTCGTGACCCCGGGCCTCACGCCCGAGCAGGCACTCTCGGGTGCGCCCGAGGTCGAGCAGCAGCGCTTCAGCGTCCCGCGGATCCTGGGGGACGAGCAGTGAGCGACATCCGCCAGACCGCGGCCCAGATGGCCGCTGCCCTCGCCGCCGGCGAGGTCACCTCCGTCCAGCTGACCCAGGCCGCCCTCGACCGCATCGCGGCCGTCGACGGCCAGGTCCACGCCTTCCTCCACGTCGACGCCGCCGGCGCGCTCGAGCAGGCCGCGGCCTCCGACGCGCGCCGCGCCGGGGGCACGGCCCTCAGCCCGCTCGACGGCGTGCCGATCGCGGTCAAGGACGCGCTGACCACCACGGGCATGCCGACCACCTGCGGATCGAAGATCCTCGAGGGCTGGGTCCCGCCCTACGACGCCACGGTCGTGCGCAGGCTCCGCGAGGCGGGACTGCCGATCCTGGGCAAGACCAACATGGACGAGTTCGCGATGGGATCCTCCACCGAGCACTCCGCCTATGGGCCCACGCGCAACCCCTGGGACCTCGACCGGATCCCCGGCGGCTCGGGCGGTGGCTCGGCGGCCGCGGTGGCTGCCTACGAGGCGCCGCTCGCCATCGGCACCGACACCGGCGGCTCGATCCGCCAGCCCGGCGCGGTCACCGGCACCGTGGGCGTGAAGCCGACGTACGGCGGCGTGTCGCGCTACGGCCTCGTGGCGCTGGCCAACAGCCTCGACCAGGCCGGCCCCGTCACCCGCACGGTGCTCGACTCCGCGATGCTCCACGACGTGATCGGCGGGCACGACCCGCTCGACAGCACCTCCATCGACCAGGAGTGGCCCTCCTTCGCCGACGCGGCCCGTGAGGGCGCGGGCGGCGACCTGTCGGGCGTGAAGGTCGGCGTCATCACCGAGCTGTCCGGCGAGGGCTGGCAGCCGGGCGTGATGACCCGCTTCCAGGAGTCGGTCGACCTCATGGTGAAGGCCGGCGCCGAGGTCGTCGAGGTCTCGTGCCCGTCCTTCGTCCACGCGATGGCGGCCTACTACCTGATCCTGCCCGCCGAGGCCTCGAGCAACCTCGCGAAGTTCGACGCGATGCGCTACGGCCTGCGCGTGTGGCCCGAGGGCGACGCCCCGAGCGCCGAGGAGGTCATGCGGGCCACCCGCGACGCCGGCTTCGGCGACGAGGTCAAGCGCCGGATCATCCTGGGCACGTACGCCCTGTCCAGCGGCTACTACGACGCCTACTACGGCCAGGCGCAGAAGGTGCGCACGCTGATCAGCCGCGACTTCGAGGCCGCCTTCGAGCAGGTCGACGTGCTGGTCTCGCCGACCGCCCCGACGACGGCGTTCAAGCTCGGCGAGAAGCTCGACGACCCGCTGGCGATGTACCTCAACGACCTCGCCACCATCCCGGCCAACCTCGCCGGCGTGCCGGGCATCTCGCTGCCCAACGGCCTCGCCGCGGAGGACGGGCTGCCCAGCGGCCTGCAGATCCTGGCGCCGGCGCTGGCCGACGACCGCCTCTACCGCATCGGCGCCGCGCTGGAGACGTTGCACGAACGTGAGTGGGGTGGGCCGCTGCTCGCCCAGGCCCCCGCCCTGGTGGAACAGACCGAGGGGGAGACCCGATGACCGAGACGCTCATGTCCTACGAAGAGGCGCTGGGTTCCTACGACCCCGCGCTCGGGCTCGAGGTGCATGTCGAGCTCAACACCAACTCCAAGATGTTCTGCGGCTGCCCCACCGAGTTCGGCGCCGAGCCCAACACCCAGGTATGCCCGACCTGCCTGGGACTGCCCGGGGCGATGCCCGTGGTCAACGGCAAGGCCGTGGAGTCGGCCATCCGCATCGGCCTGGCACTCAACTGCGAGATCGCCGAGTGGTGCCGCTTCGCCCGGAAGAACTACTTCTACCCGGACATGCCCAAGAACTTCCAGACCTCGCAGTACGACGAGCCGATCGCCTTCGACGGCTGGATGGACGTCGTGGTGGAGGGTCCCGACGGGGAGCCGGAGACGTTCCGTGTCGAGATCGAGCGAGCCCACATGGAGGAGGACACCGGCAAGTCGCTGCACGTGGGGGGCTCCACGGGCCGCATCCACGGCGCCGACCACTCGCTGGTCGACTACAACCGTGCCGGCATCCCCCTGATCGAGATCGTCACCCGGCCGATCCGCGGGGCGGGGGGCCGCGCACCCGAGATCGCCAAGGCGTACGTCGCCCAGCTGCGCGACCTGATCGTCGCGCTCGGCGTCTCCGACGCCCGCATGGACCAGGGGTCGATCCGCGCCGACGTCAACCTGTCCCTGGCCCCGGCCGGCAGCGACGTGCTCGGGACCCGTACGGAGACCAAGAACGTCAACTCCCTGCGCTCGGTCGAGCGGGCGGTGCGCTACGAGGTGCAACGCCACGCGGCGATCCTGTCGAGCGGTCGCTCGATCCTGCAGGAGACGCGTCACTGGCACGAGGACACCGGCATCACGACGAGCGGTCGTGAGAAGTCCGACGCCGAGGACTACCGCTACTTCCCCGAGCCCGACCTCGTGCCGGTGGCGCCGAGCCGGGAGTGGGTGGAGGAGCTGCGCGGCACGCTCCCGGAGAACCCCACCGCCAGGCGGGCACGCCTGCAGGCGGAGTGGGGGTTCAGCGACCTCGACATGCGCGACACCGTCGGCGCGGGTGCGCTCGGCCTGGTGGAGGAGACGGTGGCCGCCGGCGCCGCTCCGCAGGCGGCCCGCAAGTGGTGGCTCGGGGAGCTCGCCCGTCGTGCCAACGAGGCGGGGGTCGACCTCGTCGACCTGTCCATCACCCCGGCCGACGTGGCCCGGGTGCAGGCGCTTGTGGACGACAAGACGGTCAACGACAAGCTCGCGCGCCAGGTGATCGAGGGCGTGCTGGCCGGGGAGGGGACGCCCGACGAGGTCGTGGCCTCCCGTGGCCTCGCGGTGGTCAGCGACGAAGATGCGCTCTCGGCCGCGGTCGACAAGGCCATCGCAGACAACCCCGACGTGGCCGACAAGATCCGCGACGGCAAGGTGGCTGCCGCCGGTGCGCTGATCGGCGCGGTGATGAAGGAGATGCGCGGGCAGGCCGATGCCGGCCGCGTGCGCGAGCTCGTCTTGGAGAAGCTGTCCTGATCGCTGGGGTGGTGAGCCCGCGGGGTATGCTGCGGGCTCATCACTCATCACGCCTGAGGTGGGGGAAGCCGGTCGAAGTCCGGCGCTGACCCGCAACCGTAGGCCCCCCGGTCCCAGGACCGGTCGGGCAAGCCGGAGCACCTGCCCCAGTGCGTCCTGAACACACGCTGTCGAGGAACACAGCGGGTGGATCTCGCTCGTTGGAGACCTGCCCGCTGGTGCAGCGGGAAGGAACCACATGCGCACCACGTCGCGCCTGGTCGCCGTCGCGGCCGGGTCCACCCTTGTCCTGTCAGGGCTCACCGCCCCGACGTACGCCGCCCCGGGCGATCCGGCTCCGGCCGATGCCGCGGTCTCGTGGCTGCTGGCCAACGGAGTCCACACCGGGGCCAACCTCGGCCTCGCCGGCGACACCGCGCTGGCCATGGCCGAGATCGATGCGACGGGCTACGCCGAGCAGATCGACGCCATCTGGGCTCGTCTGGAAGCAGACGTCAAGGACACCACCCCCGGGTCCTCGGTCGCCAAGTCGGCAGTGGTGGCCCAAGCAGCCGGGGCCGATGCCTCGGCCGTGATCACCCTGCTCGAGGGCAAGGTGGACGACACCACCGGCGCACTGACCGACGTGACCGACTACGACGGTGTGATCGCCCAAGGCCTGGCCGCTCGCGCTCTCAGCACCGCCGCGTCGCCGGAGGGTGTCACCGCGACAGCCCACCTGCTCGCCCAGCAGTGCGAGAGCGGTGGCTTCGCCGCGAAGCTCGGGGCTGACTGCAACGACCCGACCACGTCCCTCGACGTCGACGCGACGGCGCTGGCGGTGATCGCCCTCGCTGCGATCGGTGAGGCGGCGGCGGCGGAGAAGGGCCGCACCTGGCTGCGGGGCCAGCAGGAGCCCTCCGGTGCCTGGAGCACGTGGGGGACGCCCAACTCCAACACCACCGGTGTGGCGGCCTGGGCCCTGGGCGAGTCGCCGGAAGCGGTCCAGGCGGCTGCTTGGCTGCGTGGCCTGCAGATGGTCGATGCCCCCGGGTGCGACGTCTACCGCCCCGTCGGCGACGCCGCCGACCCGCAGGGAGGTGTCGTGTACAGCGCCGACGATCTCGCCACCGCTGCGACGGCGGGAGTCTCCGATCGAGAGGTCTTCTCCATCGCGTACGCCACCCCGCAGGCTGCTCCCGCACTGCGCTGGGCACCCGCGGCCACCGGTGACGTCACTGCTGCCGGGACCAGCGGCTACGTGAAGGCCGGCACGCGCACCGGCCTCACGGTGGGCAACGTCGCCGTCAACGACCGCTTCTGCGTCACGGGCGTCGGCGAGCCTGTCGCCGGCACCGCCGCGGGGTCGTCGACCGTGGTGCCCCTCGCGCTGCCGACCATCACGGGCACGTACACGGCCCGGGTGCAGGACACCCAGGGACGCACCGCCACGCACCGCTACCGGGTGCTCGGCTCGGCGAGGTTCGCGATCGCCCGCAAGGCGCGGGTGCGACGCACCACGAAGCAGACGATCCGGGTCAGGGGCCTGGCCGCCGGTGAGCGCGTCACGGTGTTCTTCCGGGGCAAGCGGATCCGCCGCGGCACCGCGAGCGCGGCCGGCGTCTACCGCACCTCGTTCAAGGTCGGTCGTCGGGTGGGCAAAGCGAAGGTCGTGGTGAAGGGCCAGTTCGCCGACATCCGCAAGGGCAGCACCACCTTCCGCGTGGTGCGCTGATGCTCGTGCTGCTGAGGGCCGTCGCGGCCCTGGCGCTCGTCCTGGTGGGGGTCGGCTCGGTGCCGGCTCCCGCCAGTGCGGCGTACTGCTCGGGCAGCGGCGTGCACGTGGTGGTGGACTTCGGGGCCCTCGGTGGCGGCGTCCGTACGGGCTGCTACTCGACCAGCGCCAGCACCTACGCTGACGACGCGTTCCAGGGCGCAGGCTTCGCGCTCTCGTGGAGCACGGGCTACCCGGGCGTGGTGTGCCGGGTGGAGGGCGTCCCGGAGTCGGAGCCGTGCACGGACATGCCGCCCGGCAACGCCTACTGGGGCCTGTTCGAGGCCCACGGCGGTGGCTGGCAGTACTCCCAGAGGGCGGTGACCGGAGTCCGTCTGGACCCCGGCGACAGCGTGGCGTTCGCATGGCAGGACGGCGGCAACACCGACGCCCCGTCGACGGCGCCCGGACCCGCGACCCAGACCTCCTCGCCCACGCCCCAGCCGACCGCGAGCCCGACCAAGACCCCCACCAAGGCGCCCACCGGCCCCTCGGGCACGGGGTCGTCCACCAAGCCCAGCGCGCCTGCCACTCCGCTGGCGGTTGAGTCACCCAGCGACTCAGCGCCGAGCGACCAGGTGGAGGCCTCGCCGGCCGCCGCCCAGGCGCCGGACGACCGCCTTCCTGCCGCGGTGACCTGGGGGGTCTTCGGCCTGCTCGGGGCCGCACTCGCGACCAGCGCGGTGCTCGCACGCCGCCGTCGGGCGGGCTGAGCGTCATGACGTCATCGGCGCGGCTTCCCCGTGACCTGCATCCCCTCGCCTGGTGGGCGTGGGCGATCGGGCTCGCGGCGGCCGCGTCGATGACGGTCAACCCGCTCCTGCTCGTCCTGATCATGGGCACGGCCACGGTGGTCGTGCTCATGCGCCGCTCGGGGCACGCTTTCGCCAGCTCCTTCCGCCTCTACGCCATGCTCGCCGGACTCACCGTGCTGCTCCGGGTCGTGTTCCGCGTCGTCTTCGGCGGCCAGGAGTACGGCCGGGTGCTGCTGGACCTGCCCGAGATCCCGCTGCCCGACTTCGCCGCCGGCATCCGCCTGCTCGGCCCGGTCACGACCGAGGCGCTGCTCGCCGGGCTGTACGACGGGCTGCGGCTGGCCGCGATCATCCTCTGCGTGGGCGCCGCCAACTCCCTGGCCAACCCCAAGCGGCTGCTCGCCTCGGTGCCGCCGGCGCTGTACGAGATCGGTACGGCCCTGGTCGTCGCGATCACGATCTTCCCGCAGCTGGCGGACAGCGCTCGGCGGGTGCGTGCGGCCCAGGCCCTGCGTGGCGGCACCAGCGGACGCATCGCCGGTGTCCGCCGGCTCCTCGTGCCGGTCCTGGAGGATGCGCTGGAGCGGTCCCTCTCGCTGGCGGCGAGCATGGACACCCGCGGCTACGGCCGATCGGGCGGCGCCAGCCCGGCCCAGCGACGCCTCACCGGGTTCCTGCTGCTGGCCGCCCTGACCGGGATCGGTGTCGGGGTCTACGCCTGGCTGGACCCCACGGCGCCGCGCGTCCTCGCGCTGCCGATGATGGGAGCCGGCGTTGCCGTCGCCCTGCTCGGGATGGCCAGCGCCGGGCGCCGGGT
>JAJPEO010000304.1 GCA_021166815.1 Nocardioides sp. | reverse complement strand
CGCGCGCCCCGGCGCGGTGAGTCCCCCCCCGACCCCCCGCGGGGAAGGGGCCCCACCCCCCGCTCTTCGGCATTTCGGGGTGCCTCGCGGCGTGGGCGGTGAGCCAGCCACATTCCGCGGCGGTGCGACGTGGCTCACTCACCGCTCCGGGATCAGGAGGAATGTTTAGCCAAGGTAATGAGTTAGGCTAAGCATCATGCCCTCCACCGAAGTCGTCGCCCGCACCGACGCGGGGCTCGCCTCCGAGCTCCGCGCCGCCGTCATGCGGCTGCGGCGCCGGCTCGCGGTGGAGCGCGACCCGGACAACGACCTCAGCATCGGCCAGATGACCGTCCTGGGCCTGCTCCTGCGAGTCGGCGACCAGTCCATCGGCGAGCTGGCGCGGTCGGAGAAGGTCCAGCCGCCGTCGATGACCCGCACGGTGAACTGCCTGGCCGACGGTGGGTTCGTCGTACGCCGCTCCCACGAGAGCGATGGCCGCCAGGTCGTCGTGTCCCTCACGGAGGCGGGCCGGGCGGCCATCGTCAAGGACCGCCGACGCCGCGACGCGTGGCTCGCGCAACGGTTGCGCGACCTGCCCCGTGACGAGCGCGAGGTCCTGCGCGCCGCCGCGCCGATCCTGGCGCGGCTGGCCCAGTCGGACTGACCCGCCGAAGAGAAGCACCCCCCACCGACAAGCACCCCCCACGAGAAGCACCTGGAGAGACCACGAGCCCCACGTTCCGCTCCCTCAGCAACACCAACTACCGCCGCTACGCCGCCGGCGGCGTGGTGTCGAACACCGGCACCTGGATGCAGCGCGTCGCCCAGGACTGGCTGGTCCTGGAGCTCACCGTGGGCTCCGGTGCCACCGCCCTCGGCATCACCACCGGCCTGCAGTTCTTGCCGTTCCTGCTCCTGACGCCGCTCGCCGGCCTCGTCGCCGACCGGGTGCCCAAGCACCGCCTGCTCCAGCTGACCAACCTCGGCATGGCGCTGCCCGCCGCGGTCCTGGGCGTCCTGGCCGTGAGCGGTGCCGCAGAGGTGTGGCACGTCTACCTGCTCGCCCTCGTCCTCGGGGTGGCGGCAGCCTTCGACGCCCCGGCCCGCCAGAGCTTCGTCTCCGAGCTGGTCGACCCCGTCGACCTCACCAACGCGGTGGGCCTCAATTCCGCCAGCTTCAACGCCGCCCGCCTCGTGGGCCCGGGCCTGGCCGGCTTCCTGATCGCAGGGCTGGGCGGGGGAGCGGTCGCCACCGGCTGGGTCATCCTCCTCAACGCGATGTCGTACGCCGCGCCGATCTGGTCGCTGCGCACCCTCGACGTCAGCGCCCTGGACTCCCCGGAGCCGATGTCGCGGCGAAGAGGCGCGACGCGCGAGGGGCTGGCGTACGTCATGGCGCGCCCCGACCTCGTCCTGGTGCTCTCGATCGTCTTCTTCGCCGGCACCTTCGGGCTGAACTTCCAGATCACCTCGGCGCTGATGGCGACCGAGGTCTTCGGCAAGGGCGCCGAGGAGTTCGGCCTGCTCGGCACCTTCCTGGCGGTCGGGTCCCTGACGGGCTCGCTCCTCGCCGCCCGGCGCGAGCGGGTCCGGCACCGCATGGTCGTGGGCGGGGCCCTGGCCTTCGGCGCCACCGTCATCGCCGCGGGCCTGATGCCCTCGTACCTCACCTTCGCGCTGCTGGCCCCGGTGACGGGCTTCCTGGCGCTCACGTTCATCACCAGCGCCAACGCCTACATGCAGCTCCACACCGAGGCGGGCGTCCGCGGCCGGGTCATGGCCCTGTACGTGATGATCTTCCTCGGCGGCACGCCGCTGGGCGCGCCGATCATCGGCTGGATCGGCGAGGAGTACGGTGCTCGCTGGACGTTGATCGGGGGCGGCCTCCTCACCGTGCTGGGCGTCGGGGTCTCCGCGATGCTCTACCTCGCGGCCCAGGCGCGGGCCGAGCGCCCGCAAGGGTCCGTACGGCCTGCCGTCGCGCATTTGGCCGCTGCTGGGGGCGGCGAGTAACCTCGTTCTCCGTGTCTGGCATGTCCAGACCCATGCGCGTGCTCACACCCAGCCGTCCCCCAGTGGATCCGTCCCAGTGGAACCTGGCAGCTCACGAGTGAGTCGGCACATCGCTTCACAGCTCCAACCCGAGTCCGGCACCGCGCCGGGCCGTGAGAGAAGAACAGAAAGGGAACCAACCCGGTGCCCACCATTCAGCAGTTGGTCCGCAAGGGCCGCCAGGACAAGGTGTCGAAGAACAAGACGCCTGCCCTGAAGGGATCCCCGCAGCGCCGTGGCGTCTGCACCCGCGTCTACACGACCACCCCCAAGAAGCCGAACTCCGCCCTCCGCAAGGTCGCCCGCGTGCGCCTGAGCAGTGGCGTCGAGGTCACCGCCTACATCCCGGGTGTCGGTCACAACCTCCAGGAGCACTCGATCGTGCTCGTGCGTGGAGGCCGTGTGAAGGACCTCCCCGGTGTCCGCTACAAGATCATCCGCGGCTCGCTCGACACCCAGGGTGTCAAGAACCGCAAGCAGGCCCGCAGCCGCTACGGCGCGAAGAAGGAGAAGTAATGCCTCGCAAGGGTCCCGCTCCCAAGCGCCCGATCGTCGTCGACCCGGTCTACGGCTCGCAGCTGGTCTCCCAGCTCGTCAGCAAGGTCCTCATCGACGGCAAGAAGGCCGTCGCCCAGCGCATCGTCTACAGCGCGCTCGAGGGTTGCCGCGAGAAGACCGGCACCGACCCGGTCGTCACGCTCAAGCGTGCGCTCGACAACGTCAAGCCGGCCATCGAGGTCAAGTCCCGCCGCGTCGGCGGTGCGACCTACCAGGTGCCGGTCGAGGTCAAGGCCAACCGCAGCACGACGCTGGCCCTGCGCTGGCTCGTCGGCTACGCGGCCGACCGTCGTGAGAAGACGATGTCGGAGCGTCTGATGAACGAGATCCTCGACGCGAGCAACGGCCTCGGCGCCGCTGTGAAGAAGCGCGAGGACACCCACAAGATGGCCGAGTCGAACAAGGCCTTCGCCCACTACCGCTGGTGACGTTGCGGGCGTGCGCTGCTCGCGGCGCACGCCCCGCACCCCCACTTCGCGCTGACCACCAGCCCACCGACTTCAAGGAACTGTGACTTTCAGTGGCCGTTGACATCACCACCGACCTGACCAAGGTCCGCAACATCGGGATCATGGCGCACATCGACGCCGGCAAGACCACGACGACCGAGCGCATCCTCTACTACACCGGTATCAACTACAAGATCGGTGACACGCACGAGGGCTCCGCCACGATGGACTGGATGGAGCAGGAGCAGGAGCGCGGCATCACCATCACGTCGGCCGCGACGACCTGCTGGTGGAAGAACCACCAGATCAACATCATCGACACCCCCGGCCACGTGGACTTCACCGTCGAGGTCGAGCGCTCGCTGCGCGTCCTCGACGGCGCCGTCGCCGTCTTCGACGGTGTCGCCGGCGTCGAGCCCCAGTCGATGACGGTGTGGCGCCAGGCCAACAAGTACGCCGTCCCGCGCATGTGCTTCGTCAACAAGCTCGACCGCACCGGTGCCGACTTCTACCGCGTGGTCGACACCATCGTCGACAAGCTCAACTCCACCCCGCTGGTGCTGCAGCTCCCGATCGGCGCGGAGTCCGACTTCATCGGCGTCGTCGACCTGGTCGAGATGCGTGCCCTCACCTGGCGCGGCGAGACCGCCCAGGGCGAGGACTACGTCGTCGAGGAGATCCCCGCCGAGCTGGCCGACAAGGCTGCCGAGTACCGCGAGAAGCTCGTCGAGACCCTCGCCGAGGCCGACGACGAGATCATGGAGGTCTACCTCGAGGACGGTGACGTCTTCGACGTGCCGACCATCAAGGCCGCCATCCGTCGCGCGACCCTGGCCGACAAGCTCAACCCGATCCTCACCGGCACCGCGTTCAAGAACAAGGGCGTCCAGCCCCTGCTCGACGCCGTGGTCGACTACCTCCCCTCGCCGCTCGACGTCGACGCGATCGTGGGCCACAAGCCCAACGACGAGGAGGTCGAGGTCCTGCGCCAGCCGAGCGACAACGAGCCGCTGTCGGCCCTGGCGTTCAAGATCGCCGCTGACCCGCACTTGGGCAAGCTGACCTTCGTCCGCGTCTACTCGGGCAAGCTCGAGGCCGGCGCGACCGTGCTCAACTCGAGCAACGGCCGCA
Organism: Nocardioides sp.; assembly: GCA_021166815.1. Classification (GTDB taxonomy): domain Bacteria; phylum Actinomycetota; class Actinomycetes; order Propionibacteriales; family Nocardioidaceae; genus Nocardioides. The sequence continues at coordinate 5,153 of JAJPEO010000304.1, read as the reverse complement.
AGGAGCGCATCGGCAAGGTCTACCAGATGCACGCCAACAAGCGTGAGGAGATCGCGTCGGTCGGCGCCGGCCAGATCGTGGCCGTCATGGGCCTGAAGGACACCAAGACCGGTCACACCCTCAGCGACCAGGCCAACCCGGTGGTCCTGGAGTCGATGACCTTCCCCGCCCCCGTGATCGAGGTGGCCATCGAGCCCAAGACCAAGGGCGACCAGGAGAAGCTCGGCACCGCCATCCAGCGTCTCTCCGACGAGGACCCGACCTTCACGGTCAAGACCGACGAGGAGACCGGCCAGACGATCATCGCCGGCATGGGCGAGCTCCACCTCGAGGTCCTCGTCGACCGCATGAAGCGCGAGTTCCGCGTCGAGGCGACCGTCGGCAAGCCGCAGGTCGCCTACCGCGAGACCATCCGCCGCAAGGTCGAGGGCCACAGCTACACCCACAAGAAGCAGACCGGTGGCTCGGGCCAGTTCGCCAAGATCGTCCTGACGATCGAGCCGAACATCGACCCCGAGACCGGGCTGGGTGCCGGCTACGAGTTCGTCAACAACGTCACCGGTGGTCGCGTGCCGAGGGAGTACATCCCCTCGGTCGACCAGGGTGCCCAGGAGGCGATGCAGTTCGGCGTCAAGGCCGGCTTCCCGATGGTCGACGTGAAGGTCTCGCTCGAGGACGGCGCCTACCACGACGTCGACTCCTCCGAGCTGGCGTTCAAGATCGCCGGCCTGCAGGGCTTCAAGGAGGCCGCGCAGAAGGCCCAGGCCGTCCTGCTCGAGCCGATGTTCGCCGTCGAGGTCACCACGCCGGAGACGTTCCTCGGCACCGTGATCGGCGACCTCAACAGCCGTCGCGGCCAGATCCGGGCCCAGGAGGAGCGTCACGGCGACCTCGTCGTCAACGCCCTTGTGCCCCTGTCCGAGATGTTCGGGTACGTTGGCGACCTGAGGTCCAAGACCTCCGGTCAGGCGTCGTACTCGATGGAGTTCGACTCGTACGCCGAGGTTCCCACGAACATCGCCGACGAGATCGTCAAGAAGGTCCGGGGCGAGTAACCCGCCCCCGGGTCCTCGGCACCTGCAACAACCCCACCACGAGTCAGAGAAACAACCAACCAGGAGGAGCCCACAGTGGCTAAGGCGAAGTTCGAGCGGACCAAGCCGCACGTGAACATCGGCACCATCGGTCACATCGACCACGGCAAGACGACGCTTTCGGCGGCGATCTCGAAGGTGCTGCACGACAAGTACCCGGACCTCAACGAGGCGTCGGCCTTCGACATGATCGACAAGGCTCCCGAGGAGCGCCAGCGCGGTATCACGATCTCGATCTCGCACATCGAGTACCAGACCGAGCAGCGTCACTACGCCCACGTCGACTGCCCCGGTCACGCGGACTACATCAAGAACATGATCACCGGTGCTGCCCAGATGGACGGCGCGATCCTGGTGGTTGCCGCGACCGACGGCCCGATGCCGCAGACCCGTGAGCACGTGCTGCTCGCCCGCCAGGTCGGCGTGCCCGCCCTGGTGGTCGCGCTCAACAAGTGCGACATGGTCGACGACGAGGAGCTCATCGAGCTCGTCGAGATGGAGGTGCGCGAGCTCCTCTCCGAGTACGAGTTCCCCGGTGACGACGTTCCCGTCGTCCGCGTGGCGGCCTTCCCGGCCCTGCAGGGTGACGAGAAGTGGGGTCAGTCGATCCTCGAGCTCATGGACGCTGTGGACTCCTACATCCCGCAGCCCGAGCGCGACACCGACAAGCCCTTCCTCATGCCCGTCGAGGACGTCTTCACGATCACCGGTCGTGGCACCGTCATCACCGGTCGCATCGAGCGCGGCATCGTCAAGGTCAACGAGGAGGTCGAGATCATCGGCATCCGCGAGGGCTCGCAGAAGACCACCGTCACCGGTGTCGAGATGTTCCGCAAGCTCCTCGACGAGGGCCAGGCCGGTGAGAACGTCGGTCTGCTCCTGCGCGGTACCAAGCGCGAGGACGTCGAGCGCGGCATGGTCGTGATCAAGCCGGGCACCACCACGCCTCACACGAACTTCGAGGCGTCGGTCTACATCCTGTCCAAGGACGAGGGTGGCCGTCACACGCCGTTCTTCAACAACTACCGTCCGCAGTTCTACTTCCGTACGACGGACGTGACCGGCGTCGTGACCCTCCCCGAGGGCACCGAGATGGTCATGCCGGGTGACAACACCGAGATGACGGTGGAGCTCATCCAGCCCATCGCCATGGACGAGGGCCTGCGCTTCGCCATCCGCGAGGGTGGCCGCACCGTTGGTGCCGGCCGCGTCACCAAGATCACCAAGTGATCCCAGCGCCCCATCGGGGCGCACTGGCAGCACGCTGAAGGCCCCGGACCTCACGGTCCGGGGCCTTCGGCCGTCTCGGGGGTCTCCTCGAGGCGACCCGGCTCAGTCGATCGGCTCGAAGCGCGAGGTGAAGAACCGCAGCGTCGGAGGCTCGTAGACGAAGCGCAGCCCACGGATGGCGTCGCGCTCCTCCCACAGCTCGATGACGGAGTCGGCGACGACGTCCATGTGCCGGTCGGTGTAGACCCGGCGCGGGATGGTCAGCCGTACGAGCTCCAGGGCCGGGTGCCGGTTGGTCCCGTCGGGGTTGCGCCCGGCCGAGACGATGCCGCGCTCCATGGCGCGCACGCCGGAGTGGGCGAACAGCTCGGCTGCCAGCGCCTGCGCGGGCAGCTCCTCCTGGTCGAGGTGGGGGAGGAAGGCGCGCGCGTCGAGGAAGACCGCGTGCCCGCCCACGGGCTGGACGATCGGCACACCGGCGTCCACGAGCTGGTGGCCCAGGTGGCGCACCTGGCCGATCCGGTTGGCGAGGTAGTGGTCGTCGACCGCCTCACGCAGCCCCACCGCCATCGCCTCCAGGTCACGACCGGCCAGGCCGCCGTACGTCGGCATCCCCTCGAACAGCACGACCAGCTCGCGTGCCTTGGTGAGGATCTCCTCCGAGCGCATGGCGAGGAACCCGCCGATGTTGACCAGGGCGTCCTTCTTTCCCGACATCGTCAGGCCGTCGAAATGGGACATCATCTCGAGCACGATGTCGGCGCACGAGGTGTCGGCGTAGCCGGGCTCGCGCTCCTGGATGAAGAAGGCGTTCTCGGCCAGGCGGGTCGCGTCCGACCACATGATGATGCCGTGCTCGTCGCACAGCTCGCGCACCTGGCGCAGGTTCTCCATCGACACCGGCTGACCGCCGGCCATGTTCACGGTGACCGCGACGTTGATGTACGCGATCTTGTCCGCGCCGACCTCGCCGATGAGCTTCTCGAGCTTGTTGATGTCGACGTTGCCCTTGAAGGGGTGCTCGACGGCCGGGTCGTGGGCCTCGTCGATGACGACGTCGACGAACGTGGCGCCGGCCAGCTCCTGGTGGGCGCGCGTGGTCGTGAAGTACATGTTGCCGGGGACGTACTGGCCGGGCGTGATGAGGATGCGCGAGATGAGGTGCTCCGCGCCGCGGCCCTGGTGGGTGGGCACGACGTACGGGAAGCCGTAGGTCTCCTGCACGGCCTGCTCGAGGTGGTCGAAGGAGCGGGCTCCGGCGTACGCCTCGTCGCCCATCATCATCGCGCTCCACTGGCGGTCGCTCATGGCCGAGGTCCCGGAGTCGGTGAGCAGGTCGATGTAGCAGATGCTGCTGGGCAGCAGGAAGGTGTTGTAGCCGGCCTTCACGAGCGCCTGCTCGCGCTCGGCGCGGGTGCTCATGGTGAGGGGTTCGACCATCTTGATGCGGTAGGGCTCAGCGGTGCGCACGTCGTGCTCCTTCGGCGTGGATGTGCACCCAGCATGCCCAGTCGGGTCATGGGTGAGCAATATGACCTCTGGGGATCCAGCAATGTGCGCAATATGTGCATCCTCAACCGATTTGTACTGTGCAACATGACGTGTCGGACACCCCTCATCCGGGTGGCGGCGTCGTGGCAGGATCCGGCCCATGGATCGCAAGGCCGTCGAAGCCGCCCTCTCCCGTGCCGTCGTCTCCACGCTGGGTCGGGCACCCGACCGCCTCCAGTCGCTGATCGGTGGCCAGCACCGCAACCGCGCGGGGGCTGCCCTGGAGCCCGAGGTGGCCGCCGCCCTGCGCCTGCTCAACGCCCTGCCCGACAGCGACTTCTCCGACCTCCCCGTGGAGCGCGCGCGCGGGCAGATCGACGAGGAGGCCGCGCTCTTCGGCGGCAGGCCCTTGCCGATGGGCGAGATGCGTGACGTGCAGATCCCGTCGTTCAACGGCGAGATCCCCGCGCGCCTGTACCGCGCCCAGCAGCGCGACGCCGACCGGCTGCTGATCTACTTCCACGGCGGCGGCTTCGTGCTCGGCTCGCTCACCAGCGTCGACACCGTGTGCCGCTTCATCGCCGAGCACTCCGGCGTCTCGGTGCTCTCGGTCGACTACAGGCTCGCGCCCGAGCACCCGTTCCCCGCCGCGATCGACGACGCGCGTACCGCCTTCATGTTCGCGGCATCACGGGCCTCGGAGTGGGGGCACGACGCGAAGCGGATCGCCGTCGGCGGCGACAGCGCGGGCGGCAACATCGCCGCCGTGCTGTGCCAGCAGCTGCGCGAGGCTGCCGTACGTCCTGCCTTCCAGCTGCTGTTCTTCCCGGTCACCGACCTGTCCGCCAAGAGTGCGTCCTACCGGGAGTTCGCCGAGGGGTACTTCCTCACCGAGAAGCAGATGGAGTGGTACACCCGTCACTACCTCGGCGACACCGACCCGGCCGACCCGCGGGCCTCGCCCCTGCTGGCCGAGGACGTGTCCGGCCTGCCGCCGGCCTACGTCGCCGTCGCGGGCTTCGACCCGCTGCGTGACGAGGGGGAGGCCTACGCCCGGCGGATGGCCGAGGCGGGTGTGCAGGTGGCGTTGCGCCGCCACGACGGCCTCATCCACGCGTTCGTCAACAGCACCGGTGTCGGGAGGACGGGCCGCGAGGCACTGCTCGAGGCGTGCGGAGCGCTGCGGATGGGCGTGGGTGCCGGCACCTCACCGCGCTGACAGGATCCACAGCATGGCTTGGTTGTACGGGGTCTCGATCCCGTGGCGCTCGCCCATGGCGACGACCCGGCCGGCGAAGGCCTCCACCTCGGTGGAGCGGCCGGCCTCGACGTCCTGGT
>JAJPEO010000276.1 GCA_021166815.1 Nocardioides sp. | reverse complement strand
GCGTACGGAGGCCGAGCACTCGGTACAGCCGGTCAGGTGCCGCTCGTAGTCCTGGCGCTCGGCCGGGGGCAGCGCGCCGAGGACGTAGACGCCGTCGAGGTGTGCGAGACCGCAGGTCACGGGGTCACCCCCATCTCCTCGAGGGTCAGCCGGAGTGCGCGCAGGGCGTAGTGGGTGCGGGACTTCACGGTGCCCTGCGGGATGCCCAGGTGATCGGCGGCCGCCGCGACGGACTGGCCGCGGAAGTAGCACTCCCGCAGCACGTCGCGGTGCTCCGGTGACAGGTGGGTGAGGGCCTCGGCCACCAGCCACGACATGAGCACCTCGTCGGTGTGGTCCTGCTCGTCGGCCCGCTCGGCGACCTGCGCCACGGACATCTCGCGAACGGTCCCCGTACGCCGCCACTCGTCGACCACGATGTTGCGCGCGACGGTGAACAGCCACGCGCGGACCGACCCGTTGCCGGCCTCCAGGCTCGGCAAGTGGCGCCAGGCGCGCAGCAGCGTCTCCTGGGCGACGTCCTCGGCGTGGGCGCGGTCATAGCCGGTGAGACGCAGGCAGTGGCCCCACAGCGCCGCGCCGTGCTCGGCGTGCAGCTGCTCCATCTGGGCCACGCGGTCCGTCGGCACCTGAGCCTCCTCACCGCCAGTGTCGATGCGTCGTCACCGCGCGGCAAGACCGTCAGCGGTCGCACACGGCCGCGTCGAAGCCGCCGCCGAGGAGATCGACGTTGCCGCCCATCGTCACCGGGATCGCACCCGCGATCGGGCCCCCGGCAGAAGCCGCGGCCGGCGTCAGGTTGGTCTGGTTGGCCCCGGCGTTGGCCGGCGCTGCTGTGCAGCGCAGGGGCGTCACCCCGTGGACGTGAGCGGACGCCCACGTAGGCGCCAGCACCACGACGACGGCAGCCAGGATGATCGCGGCGACAAGGCGAGCGACGGACATGGGGCACCTCCACGGTCGGGTCAGGACGAACCACCGCGCGAGGTGGCTCCTCAGCTGATCCACGTACGGGAGCCCGAGTCGGTTCACACCCTGCTCGCCGGGGAGTCGTACCTGCCTCAGCAGTAGCCCAGCATCTCCTCCAGCGCCCGGCGCTCGCTACTGTCCACGGCCAGGTCCCACGCGGCCTTGATGCCGATCCAGCGCACGGCGTAGCCGCACTGGAACTCCTTCTTCGGCCGCCAGCCGGCCGGGTCGGTGTCGCCCTTGCTGGCGTTGGTAGGACCGTCGACGGCCAGCAGGGCGGCGAGGTCGTTGGCGAACTCCCGTCGCCGCTCGTCGCTCCACCCGTCGGCGCCGCTGACCCAGGCCTCGGACAGTGCGACCACGTGGTCGATCTGGACGGCCTGCGCCTGTGCCGGGTCCTTGAGGTCGGTGAGGACCAGCGCCCGGCCGGTGTACGGGTCGATCCACGTCCCCGCGACGACGTCGTGGTCGCAGCGACCCTGCGGCTGGACGGCCACCGTCCCGAGGACCGCGTCACGCAGCAGCACGTCGTCGCGCTGGTTGCAGCCGTTGCCGTCGGTGTCGCTCCACGCGCTGCCGAAGGCGTCGCGCTCGTACGAGTCCCGCGGCGAGGCCCGGGGGGTCTCCGTGAGGCCGTCCAGGCGACGGCGGGCGTCCTCGGCCAGGTCGGCGGTCGTCGCCTTGCTGGGCCCGGCCTCGGCGGCGGCGTCGGGTCCGGGCGCCGCTGGTGCCGTACAGCCCGACAGGAGCAGCGCGGCGGCAGCGAGCAGGACCGGGGAGCGCATGGCCACCATCATCGCCACGAAGGGACCGTCAGGGCGTCTAGGGTGCGCGCATGCTCCTCGCCGTGCTGGCCGCCGCAGCCGTGACGCTCGTCCACCTCGTGACCCAGCTCGTGGCGCCCGACTCCGGGCTGGCCGGCGGCACGCAGGTGCTGCTGATGCCGACGCTCGCCGCCGTGCTCGTGACGGCCGCCCCGCGCCCGCTCTCCCGGCTGGTGCGGCTCGCGCTGCTCGCCCTGTTCTTCTCGTGGCTCGGCGACACGGCACCGCGCTTCCTGGAGGGCGACAGCGGCTTCCTGGCCATGGTCGGGTTCTTCCTCCTCGCCCAGGTCGTCTACGCGATCGCCTTCTGGCCGTGGCGCGACCGGTCGGTGCTGCGCCGCCCGGCGCTGCTCGTGCCGTACGTCGTCGGCGTGCTCGCCCTGGTGGGCTACGTCGGGGCGCACGCGGGCTCGATGATCGCGCCGGTCACGGTCTACGGCGTCGCGCTGGCGACCATGGCGGTGCTGGCCACCGGCCTGGGCCGGGTGGCCGCGGTCGGCGGCCTGGTCTTCATGCTGTCGGACTCGCTCATCGCGCTGCGGGCGTTCGCGGGGCTCGACCTGCCGGCGAGCGGGTTCTGGGTGATGCTGACCTACGTCGCTGCCCAGGCGCTGCTCGTCCGGGCCGTCCTCGTGACGGGTCCTCGGACACCTCCACCGGGCGAGCCGCGAGCGCTACCGTGTCGGCGTGACGATCGCTGCCGCCGCCGGTGAAGAGGTCCGCTCCGGGGTGCACTGGGCCATCGGCCACGGGCTGCCCGTCGTGCTGCTGCGGCGCGCGGCCGCGCGGGGCGACCTGCACGCCCGGATGATCCTGGCCGGCGCGGCCGGGGGCGAGGGCGTCTTCGACGCGATCGAGGAGATCCGGGCCGCCGGGCCGGTGCTCACCTCGCGCGTGGGGGCGGTCGCGACCTCGCACGCCGCCGTGCGTCAGGTGCTGACCAGCGACGACTTCCGTACGGGCTTCCCGACCGGCCTGGGCATGCTCGGCAAGGTCGTGGCGTGGTCGGCGCCCCGCGTGCTGCACCCGGTCGAGCCGCCGTCGCTGCTGGTGACCGAGCCGCCCGACCACACCCGCTACCGCAAGCTCGTCATCCGGGTGTTCAGCCCGCGCGCGGTCCAGCGCCTCAGGTCACGCACCGAGGAGATCGCCGCCGAGCTGCTCGACGAGATCGCGCGGCGAGCGCCCGGTCCGGTCGACCTGGTCGAGGCCTACTGCGCGCTTCTGCCGGTCAAGGTGATCGCCGAGATCCTCGGCGTGCCCGAGTCGGAGCGGGCGCGGGTGCTGGAGTTCGGCACCGCCGCCGCGCCCAGCCTCGACCTCGGGCTCGGCTACCGCCGGTACCGCTCGGTCAAGAAGGCGCTGACGTCCTTCGACCACTGGCTCGGCCAGCACCTCGACGACCTGCGCCGCAACCCCGGCGACAACCTGCTCAGCGAGCTGGTCGCTGCCAGCGACGAGGAGGGCGTCCTCGACGAGCGGGAGCTCAAGGCGACCGCCGGGCTGGTGCTCGCGGCCGGGTTCGAGACCACCGTCAACCTCCTGGGCAACGGCATCGCCCTGCTCCACGACCACCCTGACCAGCGTCAGCGCCTGGCCGAGGACCCGGCGCTGTGGGCGAACGCGGTCGAGGAGGTGCTGCGCGTCGACCCGCCGGTGCTGCTCACCGGTCGCATGGCCCTGCGCGACACCGCGGTGGGAGAGCGCCGTGTGGCAGGCGGCTCGATGGTCACCACGATCCTGGCCGGCGCCAACCGCGACCCCGAGGTCTTCGCCGACCCGGCCGCCTTCGACGTGGGTCGCGAGAACGCCCGTGACCACATCTCGTTCTCGGCCGGCCGCCACCACTGCCTCGGCGCCTCCCTGGCGCGCATGGAGGGGGAGGTGGGCCTGCGGATGCTGTGGGAGCGCTTCCCCGACCTCGTGCTGCTGCCCGGGGCCGAGCGGCGTACGACCCGCATCCTGCGCGGCTTCGAGACGCTCCCTGCGCAGGTGTGACCCGTGCCTGCCC
>JAJPEO010000079.1 GCA_021166815.1 Nocardioides sp. | reverse complement strand
TCCGGCGCCCCCTGACCCGGGTCAGGCCGAGCGGTCGGCCACCACGTCGGCGAAGGCCTCCAGCGCGGTGCGCACCGGGCCCGGCTCCAGCACCTGCAGCAGCTCCTTGGCGCGACGGGCCTCGCCCCGGACGTAGTCGCGGGCCTGCTGCATCGCCGGGTGGCGGCGCAGCAGGTCGAGCGCCTCGGCGTGCAGGGCGTCGTCGGTGAGCTGGGTGCCCAACAGCTCCAGCAGGCGTGCGTCCGCCGGATCGGTGGAGGCCTGGGCCATGAGCACCGGCAGGGTGCTCACGCCCTCGCGCAGGTCGGTGCCCGGCGTCTTGCCCGACTCGTCGGAGTCCGAGGCGATGTCGAGGATGTCGTCGGAGAGCTGGAAGGCCACGCCCACGATCTCGCCGTACTCGCTGAGCGCCTCGACGACCTCCGGCGACGCGCCGCCGAACATGGCGCCGTAGCGCGCCGAGGTGGCGATGAGCGACCCGGTCTTGCCGGCCACGACCTCGAGGTAGTGGGCCAGCGCGTCGGCGCCCGGCGCGGGGTCGACGGTCTCGAGGATCTGGCCCTCGACCAGGCGCTGGAACGTCACTGCCTGGATGCGCACGGCCTCGGGCCCCAGCTCGGCGGTCAGCTCCGAGGACTTCCCGAACAGGAAGTCGCCGGTGAGGATCGCCACGTGGTTGTCCCACCGCGCGTTGGCGGTGTCGGCGCCGCGGCGCAGCGCGGCCTCGTCCATCACGTCGTCGTGGTAGAGCGAGGCGACGTGGGTGAGCTCCACGACGCACGCCGCCGTGTGCACCTCCTCGGCCTCCGGCCGGTTCCCGGTCTCGGCGGCGAGGAGCACCAGCAGCGGACGGAAGCGCTTGCCCCCGGCGGCCATCAGGTGCGCGGCGGCCTCGGAGACGTACGCCGTACGTCCGCGGCAGTGACCGGCGAGGAGCTCCTCCACGACGGCCATGCGCTCGGCGAGACGACGCGCGAGGTCGGCGTCGACGACGGGGAGTGCGAGGCCGGGGGCGGAGGCAGTGGTCACCGGATGAATTCTCCCGCAAGGGCTGCCAGGTCGAGCAGCGGGCCCGGTACGACACCCAGGACGAGCGTGGCCGCCGCGCCGAGGGCGATGGCGGTCGCGGTCAGCACCGACGGGTAGGTCACGGTGGGCCCGTCACCGACCGGCTCGTCGAAGTACATGACCTTGATGACGCGGATGTAGAGGAACGCCGCGACCATGCTCGCCAGGACCGCCAGGACCACCAGCGGCCAGGCCCCGGCCGACAGCGCCGCGGAGAAGACCGCGAGCTTGCCGATGAAGCCCGACGTCAGCGGGATGCCCGCCATCGCGAGCAGGAAGAAGGCGAAGATGCCCGCGACGAGCGGCGACTCCTTGCCCAGGCCGGCCCAGCGCGAGAGGTGGGTGGCCTCGCCGCTGGCGTCACGGACGAGCCCGACGACCGCGAACGCGCCGAGCACGGTGAAGCCATAGGTGGCGAGGTAGAACAGCACCGCCTGCAGCGAGGTGATCTCGCCGACCGCCAGGTCACTGGCGGACTGCATACCGAGCACGCCCACGAGGATGAAGCCGGTGTGGGCCACCGAGGAGTAGGCCAGCAGGCGCTTGATGTCGGTCTGGGTGATGGCCAGCACCGCGCCGAGGAACATCGACAGCACGGCGATGATCCACAGCATCGGCGTCCACGAGGAGCGGTCGGCGCCGAAGGCCACGTAGAACAGGCGCAGCAGCGCCGCGAACGCCGCGACCTTGGTGCCGGCGGACATGAACGCGGTGACCGGGGTGGGGGCGCCCTGGTAGACGTCGGGGGTCCAGTTGTGGAACGGAACTGCACCCACCTTGAACAGCAGGCCGACGGCCATGAGGCCGATGCCGATCAGGAGCAGTGCCGAGGAGCCGGCGTCGTTGCGCACCGCCTCGTTGATCTGGGCGTACTGCATGGAGCCGGCGTAGCCGTAGACCAGCGCGATGCCGTAGAGGAAGAAGCCCGAGGAGAAGGCGCCGAGCATGAAGTACTTCAGCGCTGCCTCCTGGCTGAGCAGGCGGCGCCGGCGGGCCAGGCCGCTGAGGAGGTACAGCGGCAGCGAGAGGACCTCGAGGCCGACGAACAGGGTCAGCAGGTCGTTGGCCGCCGGGAAGATCATCATGCCGAAGACGGCGAACATCATCAGCGGGTAGATCTCGGTGTGCTCGCGGTTGCCGATGAGCTGGCGGCGCTCGGCCTCGGCTCCCGGGGGAAGCGCTGCCTGGCCGGCGAACGCGGAGACGCCCCCGTCGAGGTGGCGCTCGGCGAACAGCAGGGTGCCGGCGATCGCCAGGACGATGACCAGGCCCCAGATGAACAACGTCGGTCCGTCGATCGCGAGCGTGCCGGTCATGGCGAGCACGCCGCGGGCGGCGCCGTCGGCGTGGGTGCCGACCTCGCGGGCCACCAGCACCACGCCGAGCAGGGCGGCGCCCAGGCCACCCAGGCTCAGCAGCACCTGGACGAGGTAGCGGCTCGCGCGCGGCACGAACGCCTCGACCACCACGCCGAGGACGGCGATGCCGAAGACGACGAGCAGCGGGTAGAGCTCGAAGTACTCGACGGTGGGCTTGACGAAGTCGGTCACTGCTGACCCCCTTCATGGGTCACGCCGGTGAGCGTGGGGGCGGGCTCCTCGACCCCGACGTGGATCAGGGTGTCGGAGACGTTGGGGTTGATGACGTCCAGCAGCGGCATCGGGAAGAAGCCGAACAGCAGGAGGGCGAGGACGAGCGGGGCCAGGATCCCGGCCTCACCGCGCCGCAGGTCGGGGACGGCGGGACGGCCCTCGTGACCGGGGCCGGTCATGATCCGCTGGTACATCCACAGCGCGTAGACGGCCGCCATCACGATCGCGAGCACCGCGACCGCTCCGGCCCACCAGGCGAACTGGAAGGCCGAGATGATGACCATGAGCTCGGAGACGAACGGCGCCAGGCCGGGCAGGCCCGCCGCGGCGAGGCCGCCGACGAGGAACATGCCGGCGAGCACCGGAGCGGTGCGCTCCACGCCCGACATCTCGCGGATGGAGGCCGTGCCGGTGCGGTGGATGAGGAACCCGGCCACCAGGAACATCAGCGCGGTCGCCAGGCCGTGGTTGACCATGTAGAGGATCGCGCCGGCGCCGCCGGTGGAGTTGAACACGAAGATGCCCAGCACGATGAAGCCGAAGTGCGACACCGACGTGAGACCGATCAGGCGCAGGATGTCGTCCTGGCCGATCGCCACCCAGGCGCCGTAGATGATCGAGATCAGCGCCAGCACCACGACGACCGGGGTCGCCCACTGCGAGGCGTCCGGCACCAGGCCGAGGCAGAAGCGCAGCATCCCGAAGGTGCCGATCTTGTCGAGGATGGTCACCAGCAGCACCGAGGTCGGCGGCGTCGCCTTCTCGGTGGTGTCGGCCAACCAGGTGTGGACCGGGAACATCGGCGCCTTGACGGCGAACGCGATGAACAGGCCGACGAAGATCCACTTCTGCGCCGTCGGGTCGATGTCGAGCGCGGCGAGCTCGGAGATCAGGAACGTCGGCTTGCCGTGGTCGGCGGAGACGACGTAGAAGCCGATCACCGAGGCCAGCATGACCAGACCGCCGGCGAGCTGGTAGATCAGGAACTTGGTCGCGGCCCGGCCCCGGCCCTCGCGGCCGAAGCCACCCACCAGGAAGTAGGCCGGGATCAGCGTCGCCTCGAAGACGAGGTAGAAGAAGAGCACGTCGGTCGCGGTGAACACCGCCAGCGACAGGGCCTCCAGGGCCAGCGTCCAGGCGAAGAACGCCCGGGAGCCGCCGTTGCCCTCCTCGTCGCTCTCGCGCCAGCTGGCGGCCAGCACGAGCGGCACCAGGCCGACGGTGAGCAGGACCATGAGCAGGCCCAGGCCGTCGACGCCCAGGGCGTAGTGGATGCCGAGCGCGTCGATCCACGAGTACGTCTCGGTCATCTGCATGCCGTCGCCGCGGTCGAAGCCGATCGCGACGGCCACGCCCACCCCGAGGGTGACGAGCGAGAAGGCCATGCCCACCTGGCGCGCCAGGCTCGCGCTCGGCACGAAGGCCGTCACGAGGGCGCCCACGAGGGGCAGCAGGATCAGGATGGTCAGGATCATCCGAGGTTCACCGCCAGAAGAGCCAGGACGACCACCAGGGCGCCAGCGAGCAGGGACAGGGCGTAGGAGCGGACGAATCCGTTCTGGAGCTTGCGCAGGACCTCCGAGAGGCCGCCCGTGGCGGAGGAGCCGCCCTCGACGAGGCCGTCGACCACGTGCCGGTCGACCGTGGTCAGGCCACCGGCCATGGCCAGGCCGGGCCGCGTGAACACCGCGTCGTTGATGGCGTCGCCGTACAGGTCCTTGCGCGCAGCGCGGGTCAGGAACGACACGTCCTGCGGCGCCTCACGCGGGATCTCGCGCTTGTGGACGAGGAAGAAGGCCACCAGCACGCCCACGGCCACGACCGCGGTCACGATCAGCGTGATGACGATCGCCGGCAGCGGCGGCTCGTGGTGCTCGGCGACACCGGTGACCGGCGTGAGGAAGTCGACGATCCAGTTGCCGATGAGCAGCACGCCACCCAGCACCGAGAGCGCCGCCAGCACGATGAGCGGGACGGTCATCACCTTGGGCGACTCGTGCGGGTCCACGTCGTCGTCCCAGCGCGCAGGGCTGGTGAAGGTCATGATCATCAACCGGGTCATGTAGTAACCGGTGATGCCGGCGCCGAGCAGGGCCAGCAGGCCCACCCAGACGTTCTCGGCCAGCGCCGACTCGATGATCTTGTCCTTGGACCAGAAGCCGGAGAACCCGGGGAACCCGATGATCGCGAGGTAGCCCATCGCGAAGGTCACGAACGTCACCGGCATGGCCTTGGTGAGCGCGCCGTAGTGGCGCATGTCGACGTCGTCGTTCATGCCGTGCATGACCGAGCCGGCGCCGAGGAACATGTTGGCCTTGAAGAAGCCGTGCGTGAGCAGGTGGAAGATCGCGAACGGGTAGCCGACCGGTCCCAGGCCCGCGGCCAGCATCATGTAGCCGATCTGCGACATCGTCGAACCGGCCAGGACGCGCTTGATGTCGTCCTTGGCGCAACCGATGATCGCACCGGCCAGCAGCGTGACGACCGCGACGACCACGACCGCGGTCTGGGCCCACTGGGCGTGCTCGAAGATGAAGTTGGAGCGGACCACGAGGTAGACGCCCGCGGTCACCATCGTCGCCGCGTGGATCAGGGCCGAGACCGGGGTCGGGCCCTCCATCGCGTCGAGGAGCCAGCCCTGCAGCGGGACCTGCGCGGACTTGGCAGCGGCGGCGAGGAGCAGCAGCAGGCCGATCGTGTTGATCATGCCCTCGCTGGCCTGGCCCGAGAGCTCGCTGACCTTGGCGAAGTCGGTCGTCCCGAAGGTCGCGAACATCGCCGCGATGCCCAGGGACAGGCCGATGTCGCCGACACGGTTGGTGATGAACGCCTTCTTCTGCGCGGCGGCCGCGCTCGGGCGGTGCTGCCAGAACCCGATGAGCAGGTAGGACGCGAGGCCCACGCCCTCCCAGCCGAGGAAGACGCCCACGAAGTTGGCGGCCAGGACGACCATCAGCATCGAGGCGACGAAGAGGTTGAGGTAGCCGAAGAAGCGGCGCCGGCGGGGGTCGTGCTCCATGTAGCCGATGGAGTAGACGTGGATCAGCGACCCGACGCCGGTGATCAGCAGCAGGAACAGCACCGACAGCGGGTCGAGGAGCAGGTCCATGTCGGCCCGGATCGAGCCGCTCTCGAACCAGGTGAACAGGTGCTGCCTGACCTGGCGCTCACCGGCGTCGCTCCCGAGCAGCCGGACGAACAGCACCAGGCTGAGCAGGAACGACCCCGCCACGGTGGCCGTACCCAGGTAGTGGCCGAAGCGGTCGAAGGCCTTCGAGGCCATCGGCGCGATGGCCAGCAGCACAAGTGCACCGAGCAGCGGCAGCCCGATCACGAGCCACAGCAGCGAGAAGACGCCGTCCGCGGCGACCGGCGCCACGACGGGGATCTCGCCGGCGCCGTGGGTCGCGCCCTCGAGGAAGATGTTGGTCACTCTCACCGACTCCTCAGTACTTCAGCAGGCTCGCGTCGTCGACCGAGGCCGAGCGACGGGTCCGGAAGATGGTCATGATGATCGCCAGCCCGATCACGACCTCGGCAGCCGCCACCACCCTCACGAAGAAGGCGGCGACCTGGCCGTCGAGGTTGCCGTGCTGGCGCGCGAAGGTGACGAGGGCGAGGTTGGACGCGTTGAGCATCAGCTCGACGCACATGAAGACCACGATCGCGTTGCGGCGGGTGAGCACGCCCACGCAGCCGATGGTGAAGAGGATCGCGGACAGGACGATGTACTGGGTCACTTCGAGTCCTCCCCATCGGTGTGGCTGCCGTCCGGGGTCGTGACGTCCTCGGTGGTGTTGGCGGCCGCGCCGTCCTTGCCCGCGGTCGCGGGCATCGAGACGTCGTCGCCGAGCTGGCGACGCACCTCGTGGATGTCGTCGGCGAGCGCCGGGGCCGAGCGGACGGTGCCACGGGCGGCCAGGACACGCGAGACCGAGGACTCCGCGATCGTGCCGTCGGGCAGCAGCGCGGGGGTGTCGACGGCGTTGTGGCGCGCGTAGACACCGGGCGCGGGCAGCGGGCCGAGCGGCTTGCCGTGCTCGGCGTAGTCACGCAACCGCTGCGCGGCGAGCGAGGCCTGGGTCGGCTTGGCCGAGACGCGCTCGCGGTGGGCGAGCACCATCGCGCCCAGGGCCGCGGTGATGAGCAGCGCGCTGGTGGCCTCGAAGGCGAACACGTAGCGCGAGAAGAGGATGTCGGCCAGGCGGTCGACGTTGCCGCCGGCGTTGGCCTCCTCGAGCCCGACCGCGGTGCCCAGTCCGACCTGGCCGATGCCGATGACCAGGACCGCGCCGAAGAGCAGGCCCACCACGGTCGCCATGAGGCGCTGGCCGCGGATCGTCTCGACCACCGAGTCGGAGGCGTCGACGCCGACCAGCATCAGCACGAACAGGAAGAGCATCAAGATCGCGCCGGTGTAGACGATGATCTGCACCGCGAACAGGAAGGGCGCCTCGAGCAGCGCGTACAGCACGGCCAGGCTGATCATGACGACGGCCAGGAGCATCGCTGCGTGCACGGCCTTGCGCACGAACAGCAGGCCCAGAGCCGCCGCGACCATCAGCGGGGCGAGGATCCAGAACGTCACCCGTCGCTCCCTTCCTCGGAGGCGGCAGCGTTCTGGAACGTGCCGCGGTAGTAGTCCTTCTCGTCGTCACCCAGCCGCATCGGGTGCGGGGGCTGCTCCATGCCGGGCAGGAGCGGGGCGAGCAGGTCGTTCTTCTCGTAGATCAGGCTCTCGCGCGTGGAGTCGGCCAGCTCGTACTCGTTGGTCATCGTGAGCGCGCGCGTCGGGCAGGCCTCGACGCACAGGCCGCACAGGATGCACCGCAGGTAGTTGATCTGGTAGACGCGGCCGTAGCGCTCACCGGGGCTGAAGCGCTCCCCCTCGGTGTTGGAGTCGGCCTCGACGTAGATCGCGTCGGCGGGGCAGGCCCAGGCGCACAGCTCGCAGCCGATGCACTTCTCCAGCCCGTCGGGCCAGCGGTTCAGCTGGTGCCGGCCGTGGAAGCGCGGGGCGGTCGGAAGCTTCTCGAAGGGGTACTGCTCGGTGACCACCTTCCTGAACATCGTCCGGAAGGTGACGCCGAACCCGGCGATCGGGTCCCACCAGGTCTCCCTGAGACTCATCGGTCCTCCTCCGCGTCAGCGGTGACGGTGGTGCGGTTGCGGGTGAAGTCGATCGGCGCGGCGGCTCCGCGTACGGCGCCCCCCGCCGGCATCGGCGGGACGGGGTAGCCGCCGGCGAAGGCGTCCTGCGGGACGTCGTCGCGGACGGGCTCGGCCTCGTCGGTCTTGCCCTCGGGCCAGAACACGAGGATCGCGCCGACCACCAGGACGCCCACGAGGGCGTAGACCATCAGGTCCTGGTCGATCCACCCCTCGAGCGAGGCCACGCGGATCACCGAGACGAGCATGATCCAGGCGAGCGCGCCGGGGATGAGGACCTTCCAGCCCAGCGCCATGAACTGGTCGTAGCGCAGTCGGGGCAGCGAGCCGCGCAGCCAGATGAACATGAAGATGAAGAGGAAGATCTTGCCGAAGAACCACAGCACCGGCCAGTAGCCCTCGTTGGCGCCGGACCACACGTGCTCGATGCCCCACGGAGCGGCCCAGCCGCCCAGGAACAGCGTCGTCGCGATGGCCGACACGGTCGCCATGTTGATGTACTCGGCGAGGAAGAAGAGCGCGAACTTGAGGCTGGAGTACTCGGTGTGGAACCCACCGACCAGCTCGCCCTCGGCCTCGGGGAGGTCGAAGGGGGCGCGGTTGGTCTCACCCACCATCGCGATCACGTAGATCACGAAGGACGGGAAGAGGATCAGGCCGAACCAGAAGGTGTCCTGCGCCTCCACGATCTCCGAGGTCGACATCGAGCCGGCGTACATGAAGACCGCGACCAGGGCCAGGCCCATGGCGACCTCGTAGGAGATCATCTGCGCGCTCGAGCGCAGGCCGCCCAGGAGGGAGTAGGTCGAGCCCGAGGACCAGCCGGCGAGCACGATGCCGTAGATGCCGATCGAGGCGATCGCCAGCAGGAACAGCACCGCGACCGGGAGGTCGGTGAGCTGCAGCGGCGTGCGGTGGCCGAAGAAGCTGACCTCCGGGCCGAACGGGATGACCGCCCACGTCAGGAAGGCCGGGACCACCGCCAGGACCGGGGCGATCAGGAAGATCACCTTGTCGGCCGCCTTGGGGATGATGTCCTCCTTCAGCGCCAGCTTCACGCCGTCGGCGAGCGACTGCAGCAGGCCGAAGGGGCCGTTGACGTTGGGGCCGATGCGGTGCTGCATGCGGCCCACGACCCGGCGCTCGAGCCAGATGTTGAACAGCGTCAGCAGCACCAGGACGAGGAAGATCAGCACCGCCTTGAGGGCGATGACCCATCCGGGGTCCTGGCCGAAGGCGGCCAGGCCCGGGTCGGTGACGAGCGGAATGGTCACTTGCGTGCTCCCTTCACGACAACCGAGCTGCCGGGCGAGGCCAGGTCGGCCAGGACACCCCGGCCGAAGGAGTTGGCGGGCACCCACACCACACCGTCGGGCAGGTCGGCGACCTCGACGGGGAGGTCCACGCTGCCGCGGTCACCGGTCACGGTGGCGAACGCGTCCTCCTCGAGCATCCCGAAGAGGGAGTCGTACGTGGCCTGGCTGATCCGGACGACCGGGCGCCGGGCGGTGGCCCGCAGGTGCTCCTCGCCGTCCTGCAGGAGGCCGAGGTCGATCAGCTGCTTCCAGGTGGCCAGGACCAGGCTGTTGGCCTTGGGCTTGGCCGCCCGCGGGGCCTTGCCGGCCTCGATCGCCGGACGGGCACCGTCCCAGGCACCCAGCGACTCCATCTCGGCGCGCGCCTCGGCCACCGTGCGGAAGCCGATCGAGGCGCCCTGGCCCAGGCTCGCGAGCTCCTCGGAGATGCCGGCGACGACCCGCAGGTCCGGCAGCGAGGCAGGGTTGGAGAAGACGGCCTCGAAGGGACGCGGGCGACCCTCCCAGGTGACGAAGGTGCCGGCCTTGTCGGTGACCGGAGCCACGGGGAAGACCACGTCGGCGACGCGGGTCACGTCGCTCTCGCGCTGCTCGAGGCTGACCACGAACGAGGCCGCCTCCAGCGCCGCGCGGAACGCGGCCGGGTCACGGGTGTCGTCGGGGTCGACGCCACCGATCACGAGGCCACCCAGGTCGCCCTTGGCGGCGGCGGCGATGATCGCCTCGCCGTCACGACCGTCGGTGGCCGGCAGCGAGTCCACGCCCCAGGCCGCGGCCGCGTCGACGCGGGCGGCCGCGTCGGCGACCGGGCGTCCTCCGGGCAGCAGGTTGGGGAGCGCACCGGCCTCGACCGCACCGCGGTCACCGGCCCGGCGCGGGACCCAGGCCAGGCGGGCGCCGGTGGCGGCGGCCAGCGCCGCCGCAGCG
>JAJPEO010000223.1 GCA_021166815.1 Nocardioides sp. | reverse complement strand
CCTGCACGGCCGCGAGCAGCGACGCGGTGGTCAGCGCGGGTGCGGCCGGCTCGACGGCCGGCGCCTCGACCACGACGGTGGGAAGTGCCGCCTCGAGGGGCGCGCGCTGCTCCAGCACCGGGGCGACGTCGAGGTCGTACGCCGCTCCTTCGGGCACCTCGGCGCCGAGGTAGCGCAGCATGACGTCGCGCTCGGCGGCCACCAGCTGGCGGATGCTGCGGAGGTACTCGTGGACGACGGCGCCGGGGTCGACTCCCTGCGGATGGTTCATGGACGCTCCGTGGTCGGGGGACGACCCGCGGGTGGCGAGGTCGAGGTCGGGCAGGGTGGTGGCGGGCTGCAGGCTGCGCGGCAGCACGGTCCCGTCGGCGCGGCGCACGAACGCCCCGTCGACGGTCCACCCCGGCGTGGGGACGGGCAGGGACGCGAGGTCGAGGTGCTCGCCGCGACCGTCGAACAGCAGGGCCGGGTCGACCGGGACCCCGAGGGACGCGAGCTCGCCCAGGGCCATGAGGAAGCGACGCAGGCCGGACTCCCCGCTGGCGTCGCAGGCGATGACGTGGTGGGGCCGGTCGCCGAGGATGCGACCGACCTGGGAGGTCAGCACGCGACCCGGACCGGCCTCGACGAAGACCCGCACGCCGGCGGCGTACATCGACTCGACCTGCTCGACGAAGCGGACCCCGGCGGTCACCTGCTCCACGAGCCGGCGGCCCACGGCGGCGTCGTCGCCGGCGGGGTACGGCTCGGCGGTGGTGTTGGACCACACGGGGATCTGCGGCGCGCGCACGTCGAGGCCCGCGAGCCGCTCGGCCAGCCGCTCGCCTGCGGTCGCGATCAGGGGGCTGTGGAAGGCGCACGCCACGGGGATGAGGGTCGCCTTGACGCCGGCGGCCTCCCACGCGGCGACGGCCGCGCGGACGTCCTCGGTCGGACCGGAGAGCACGACCTGGCGCGGTCCGTTGTGGTTGGCCACCACGAGGGTCGGCCAGTCCGCGACGAGCCCGCGGACCTCCTCCAGCGGCAGCGCGACGGCCGCCATCGTGCCGGGGTCGCCCCCGCTGGTGGCGATGGCCTCGAGGATGGACTCACCGCGAGCGGTGCTCAGCTCGAGCAGCGCGGTCTCGTCGTACGCCCCCGCCGCAGCCAGGGCCGCGAGCTCGCCGTAGCTGTGGCCGGCGGCCGCTGCCGGCTCGACACCGGCCCGGCGCAGCAGCCGCGTCATCGCCATCGCGGCGATGCCGAGCGTCGGCTGGGCGACCTCGGTCGCGGTGATCGCGGCCTGCTGGGCCGCGCGCTCCTCGCGCGTGAACGCCGCGGGCGGGAACATCGCGTCGCTCCACCGCGCACCCAGGCGCAGCAGGTCGTCGAGCCCGCCGAAGGTCGTGAAGAGCTCCTCGAGCATCCCCGGGCGCTGGCTGCCCTGGCCGGGGTAGAGGAAGCCGACCTGCGGAGCGTCGGCGTCGTCGCTGCCGACGTAGACGCCGTCGCGGGCGCCGGTGCCGCCGGCCACGCGCTGGAGCTGGCTGGCGAGGTGGTCGAACGACTCGGCGACCAGGCTGACCCGGACCGGGCCCGACCCTGCGGCCGCCACCGTCGCGGCGAGGTCGCGCAGGCGGTGGCGCTGCGCGGTCGGGTCGGCGGCGCGGATCGCAGCGACCTTCTCCGCCAGGGCGGACGCGGCCTGCTGGGCCTCGGCGAGCGTGCGGCCCCGGAAGCAGAACAGCTCGACCGGCCACTCGACCGCGCCGTGGGCGGGCCGGTCGCCGGCGTCGTAGGACGACACCACCGCGTGGAAGTTGGTGCCGCCGAAACCGAAGGCGCTCACGCCGGCACGCCGGGTCTCCCCGATCCACGGCCGCGGCCTGTCGAGGAAGCGGAACGGACTGGTCCCGGCGTCGTAGTAGGGGTTCGGGTTGGAGAGCTGGATGGTCGGCGGGAGCACGGCGTGGTGCACCGCCTTGACCGCCTTGACCAGCCCGGCCAGGCCGGCGGTGCACTTGGTGTGGCCGATCTGCGACTTCACCGAGCCGAGCACGGCCGACCCCGGAGCAGCGCCCGCCTCCGCGAACAGCTCGGTCAGCGTCGCCATCTCGGTGCGGTCGCCCACGACCGTCCCGGTGCCGTGTGCCTCGACCAGCCCGATGTCGGTGGCCGCGTGGCCGGCACGCTCCAGAGCCCGTACGACGGCCCGCTGCTGGCCCTCCTTGCGCGGCGCGGTGAGGCCGAGGAAGCGGCCGTCGCTCGAGCCCGCGACCGCGTCGAGGACGGCGTAGACGCGGTCGCCGTCGCGCTCGGAGTCAGCCAGGCGCTTGAGGACCACGCACGCCACGCCCTCGCCCAGGGCGATGCCATCGGCGGAGGCGTCGAAGGTGCGGCAGCGCCCGGTCGGCGACAGGGCGTGCACCGACGAGAACATGAGGTAGTCGTTGAGACCGTTGTGCAGGTCGGCGCCGCCGACGAGCACGAGGTCGGAGGTGCCGGCGGCGAGCTCCTTGCAGCCGGCGTCGAGCGCGGCCAGCGAGCTCGCGCACGCCGCGTCGACGGTGTAGTTGACCCCGCCGAGGTCGAGGCGGTTGGCGATGCGTCCCGCGATGACGTTGGCCAGCACGCCGGGGAAGGAGTCCTCGCTCAGCGACGGCAGCCAGTCCTCGAGCTCCGGCGGCAGCTCCCCGAGGAGCTGGGGCAGCCAGGCGCGCACGCCGTACATGCCGGAGAGGTCGTTGCCGGACTCGGCGCCGAAGACCACCGACGCGCGCTCGCGGTCGAAGGCGCGGCGGGCGTAGCCCGCGTCGGCCAGTGCGCGCGCCGCGACCTCGAGGGCCAGCAGCTGCACCGGCTCGACCGAGGCCAGCGCCGCGGGCGGGATGCCGTAGGCGAGCGGGTCAAAGCCGATCGGGTCGAGGAAGCCGCCCCACTTCGACGGCGACCGGCGCCCGGCCTGGCCGTCGTAGGCGTCGGGGTCGTAGTAGAGGGCGGTGTCCCACCGCTCGGCAGGGACCTCGCCGACGCGGTCGCGCCCGGCGAGGACGTCAGCCCAGAAGCCCTCGGTGTCGGTCGAGCCGGGGAGCATCGTCGCCATCCCGACGACGGCGATGTCGAGCGGCTCGGCAGCGCGGGGCCGGGTGGTCGCCGGCGAGCGCCGGGACCCGAGCAGGGCGGTCGCTGCCGAGGTCACCTCCTCGTGCAGGTCCGCGACGCGGGTCACCTCGCTGCGCAGGCTCGCGACGTCGCCGATCATGTACATCCCCTCGGCGCGCTGCTGCTCCTCCGAGACCTCGACCAGGCCGTCGTCGGTGCGCAGCAGGCCCTTGGAGGCCACCCGCAGGCGGCCGAGGTTGAGCTGCTCGAGCTCGGCCCAGCGCTGGTCGGCCGGCACGTCGTCGGCCTCGAGCTCACGGGCCCGGGCCTCGAAGGCGCGGACGAACCCGGTCTCCACGCAGCGGGTGGCGTGGCCCGGCGCGGTCTCCACGAGGGCGGTGGCCGCGCAGTCGACGGCGACCTGCTGGTAGGTCGCGGTGATCGCGCCGCCGGTCACGGCCTCCTCCGTGAACAGGTAGGCAGTGCCCATGAGCACGCCCGTCGCGGCACCGCGGTCGGCGAGCGGCGCCAGCGCGGCCGCGGCCATCGCAGCGGAGCGGGCGTCGTGGATGCCGCCGGCGAGCAGCACCTGCACGTCGCTGACGTCGTCGAGGTCGGCGAGCTGGGCGAGCTGGGCCTCCCAGAGCGTGTTGCTCGACAGGGGGCCGACGTGGCCGCCGCACTCGCGGCCCTCGAACACGAGCTTGCGCGCGCCGTCCTTGAGGAAGCGCTCCAGCAGCCCGGGCGACGGGACATGCAGCCAGGTGCTGATCCCGGCCGCCTCGAGGTCGGCCGCCTGGCCGGGACGGCCACCTGCCACCAGGGCGACGGGCGGGCGCACCTCCTTGACCACGGCGAGCTGTTCCGCGAGCAGGTCGGCCGGGGCGAAGCCGAGCAGCCCCACACCCCACGGACGGTCACCCAGCAGCGCAGCGGTCTCGGAGAGCAGGTCGCGCACCCGGTCGCCGGGCAGCAGGGCGAGCGCCAGGAGCGGCAGGCCACCGCCCTCGGCCACCGCGGCGGCGAACTCGGGCGAGTCGCTCACCCGGGTCATCGGGCCCTGGACCACGGGGTACGCCGTGCCGTGCGTGCGCGCCACTCCCGCGCCGGGGGCGAGCGGCTGCACCCGGGCCGCGACGTCGGGGATCTCGCGGATGGCCGTACGCAGCGCCTGCACCAGGCCGCCCACGGTGACGTGCTCGTCGGCGAGGCGCGCGGCGAGGGCCCCGTCCTGGCCGAACGGCAGGACGCCGGCGGGCATGTCGGGGCGCGAGTAGGAGCGGTGGCCGTCGGCGACGCGGGTCTGGGTGCCGTCCATCCCGGCCAGCGCCTGGCGGGCGCGGGCGTCGAGCGAGGACTCGCGCAGCAGGCCGGCCTGGACGTCGACCACGACGCCCGCGGCGCCACCGACGATCGCGGCTGCCGCGGTGTGCGGGCCGATGCCGCCGCGCAGCCAGACCGGCACGCCCAGGTCGACGACCTGCTGGAGCAGCATGTGGGCCTCGGTGGGGCCGACCCGGCCGCCGGCCTCGCGGCCGCTGGCGAGCAGGCCGTGGGCGCCGGCCGCGACGGCGGCGCGGGCCTCGGCGAGCGAGGTGACCTGGACCAGCACGCCCTCGACGGCTGCGGCCCACTCGGCCACGCGCTCGGCCAGGTCGCGGATGTCGCCTGACTCCTCCAGCGTCAGGACGACGATCCGGCAGGGGAGCCTGCCGACGGCCAGGTCGGTGGGACGGATCCCGCGACCCGGTCGCAGCCACCACGACGACGTACGCCGCCGCTCGAGATCGGCCCGCAGTTGTGGC
>JAJPEO010000216.1 GCA_021166815.1 Nocardioides sp. | reverse complement strand
GTCCTGGGGACCCACGAGTGGGGAGTGGGACCGGGCGCGTGCCCTGGTGGCGGAGTGGAGCCCGGAGAGGCTCGCGGGCCAGGTGATCGTCGGTCGCTTCCACGGCACCGACCCGGCCGTGCCTGCTGCGATGGTCGCCGACCTCCACCTCGCCGGCGTGTCGATCACGACGGGCAACATCGCCGACGAGGAGCAGGTGCGCGCGATGACCGAGGCGGTCAACGCGGCCATGGCCGCGGACGGACGCGACTTCCCCGCGGTCATCGGCGTGGACCAGGAGGGCGGCTACGTGTCGCACCTGCGCGGTGTGGCCACCGACTTCCCCCACTTCCAGTCCGCCGGACTGGCGATCGAGGCCGACCCGCGCGTGGGGCGTCGGGTGACGCGTGCGGCAGCCCAGGCCACCGGTCTCGAGCTGCGCGACCTCGGCTTCACCTGGGTCTTCGCACCCGTCGCGGACGTCACCATCGGAGCAGCCGATCCGACGATCGGGGCACGCTCACCCTCGAGCGACCCCCGCGTGGCTGCGCAGGCAGCAGCGGCCGCCGTACGCGGCTACAACCGGGCGGGGATCGTCTCGACCGTGAAGCACTTCCCGGGCCACGGGAGCGCCACGGACGACAGCCACGACACGCTGCCGGAGGTCGACGCGACCCTCGCGGAGCTCCGGGCCCGTGACCTGCCTGCGTTCGACGCCTCCATCCGCGCGGGGGCGCCGGCGGTCATGCTCAGCCACCTGGACGTGCGGGCCGTGGCCCCCGGGGTGCCGGCGAGCATGGCCCCGGAGATCTACAGCCTGCTGCGCGAGGACGGTGGGTTCGAGGGGGTGGCCATCACCGACTCGCTGGGGATGGGAGCCGTCGGGGGACGGCCCAAGCCCGCCGTCCAGGCCCTGGCTGCCGGCGCGGACCTGCTCCTCATGCCGGTCGACACCGAGGTCACCCACGGGCTGGTGGCCCGGGCCATCAGGACCGGCGAGGTGCCACGCGCGCGCGCCGAGGAGGCCGCCGCCCGTGTCATCGCCCTCCAGATGTGGCAGGAGCGGGTCGCCTCACAGGTGCCGGTGCCGGTCGACGTGAACGCACGCGCCGAACTGGCCAGCGAGGCACTGCTCAGCGCGGCGTACTGATCACGGCTCCGGACGCACCGAGGCCGCCGGTGCTGGGAGGGTGCACCGACGGCCTCGGTTCCGGGCCTGCGTGGGAGGGTCCGGGGTCAGGCGGCGAGGTCGGGGTCTCCGGCCCGCCGCAGCTTCTGCAGCGCCTCGCGCTCGAGCTGGCGCACCCGCTCGGCCGAGATGCCGTGCCGGGCGCCGATGTCGGCGAGCTTGTGCTGGCGTCCGTCCACCAGGCCGTACCGTGCGCGGACGATGTCGGCGGAGCGCTCGTCGAGGGTGTCGACCAGGTCGTCGAGGCGCTGGCGCGACTCGGCGTCGAGGACGTTGAGGTCGGGACCGGGCGCGGTCTCCTGGGCCATCAGGTCGCCGAGCGTGGTGTCACCGTTCTCGTCGACCGGGGTGTCCAGCGAGACGTGGTCGCGGCCCCAGCTCATGAGGTCGAGCACACGGTCGAGCTCCATGCCGAGCTCGGTGGCGATCTCGTGGGGCTCGGGGTCACGGCCCAGCTGGCGCTCGAGGGTGCGGCGGGCGCCGCCCACCTGGTTGAGCTCCTCGACCACGTGGACCGGGAGCCGGACCACGCGGGCCTGCTGGGCGATGCCGCGGGTGATGGCCTGCCGGACCCACCAGGTGGCGTACGTGGAGAACTTGTAGCCCTTGGTGTAGTCGAACTTCTCGACGGCGCGGATCAGCCCGGTGTTGCCCTCCTGGATCAGGTCGAGCATCGGCATCTGGGCGCGGCCGTACTTGCGGGCGATGGAGACGACGAGTCGCAGGTTGGCCTCGATGAAGCGGTCGACCGCGAGGCGACCCTGCTCGGCGAGCCACTCGAGCTCCTCCTCGTTGGCCGACATGGGCGCACCGCCCTTGCGGCGGCCGACCCTGCCGGTGTCGAGCAGGTGCTGGGCCATCAGTCCGGCCTCGATCGTCTTGGACAGCTCGACCTCGGTGGCAGCGTCCAGCAGGGGGGTGCGGGCGATCTCGTCGAGGTACAGGCCGACGCTGTCGCGACCCTCGATCTCGCGGGTCGCGCGTCGGCCGGCCTGGGCGCTGGTGCTCATGGGCTTCCTCCTGCTCTGTGCGACCACTCGGGCAGCACATCGGTCACAACGTCCGGGCGGTCCGGGGGATTCCCTGCGGCCCTTCACCTGCATGGACGAGCGGGCTCCCCCTCGAGTTGCGTGGTTGGGGAACTCTCAGGGACTTCTCAGGGCTCCATCGGGAAGCGGGCAGCTCGTCGACTTGCGAGACTGTTCCCATGGAGAGGGACCGTGGGCGCCTCGTCGTCGACCTCAACGCCGACCTGGGTGAGGAGGTCACCGACGACGCGGCCCTGCTCGCCGTGGTGACGAGCGCCAACGTGGCCTGCGGCTTCCACGCCGGGACGACCGAGACCATGCGGTTCGTCGCAGCCGAGGCCGTCCGCCTGGGCGTCGTCATCGGCGCCCAGGTGTCCTACGACGACCGGCCCAACTTCGGGAGGGTGGTGCGAGACGTCCACGAGCACGTCCTCAGGGAGCAGGTGGCCGAGCAGGTCGGCGTCCTGCAGGAGATCGTCGCGACCGAGGGCGGCGCCGTCACGTACGTCAAGCCCCATGGCGCGCTCTACCACCGGGTCGCGGTGGACCCGGGGCAGGCCGCGGCCGTGCTGGCGGGTTCGGGTTCCCTGCCGGTGCTGGGCCTGCCCGGCGCGCTGATCCTCGACCTCGCGGCGGCACGCGGCCGGGCCACCCGCCTCGAGGGGTTCCCCGACCGCGGCTACCGCGGCGACGGCTCGCTGGTGCCCCGGGGCGAGCCCGGCGCGCTGCTCGACGACCACGGGCAGATCGCCGACCAGGCGGTCCTCCTGGCCGAGCGCGTGCACTCGGTGTGCGTGCACGGTGACTCCCCGGGTGCCGTGCGCAACGCGCAGGCCGTCCGGAGAGCGCTGCAGGAGGCAGGCTTCCTGGTCAGGCACTGCTGGGATTCCACAGGCTTGGGCTGATCCTGTGGAGAGTGGGGCTGGTGTGGTGCAGTCCGTGGGCCTGGCTGTGGACAGACCTGTGGAACCCGAAATAGCTGCGTCGGACCCCTTGCGTGACCTGCACCACACCCCGTAGAACTCTCCTACCGATCCCGTTCGCGGGGCCGGTGATCGAATCGGACGAAGGATCCGCACGGCGAGCTCGCTCGCCGCGTCAACCCGGTGGCGGGGTGGGCGGGATCCGGAGCACGACCCGATCGGCCGGACGCCGCCCAGCCGGCCAGAGCCGAGGGGCTCCCGATCCTCATACGACCGGGAGCCCCTCACCCATTTCGCCCCCGTCGCTGCAGGATGGGTACGTGAAGCTGATCCACGTGGGGCCCCACGCAGTGCTGGTCGAGGTCGATGGCACTGCGGAGGCACTCGCGCTCGCCAGTGCGGCGCGCCAGCGGGGGATCGGTGCGCAGGAGATCGTCCCCGGCGCACGCACGGTCCTCTTCGACGGGGTCGACGCCGACGAGGTCGCCGCGCTGGTCGCAGGGCAGTGGCCCGACGAGGTCGCGGAGGAGACGGGCACGGTCGTGCTCCCGGTGGCGTACGACGGACCCGACCTGGAGCCGGTGGCCCGGGCCTGGGGGTGCACGGTGGACGAGGTCGTCGAGCGGCACACCGCACGTGAGTTCACGGCCGCCTTCTGCGGCTTCGCGCCCGGGTTCGCCTACCTCGCCGGGCTGCCCGACCACTGGCGCGTCCCACGCCTGGGCTCGCCCAGGTCCCGCATCCGCGCCGGCGCGGTGGCGCTCGCCGACACCTGGTGCGGCGTGTACCCGCACGCGTCCCCTGGAGGATGGCTCGTCATCGGTCACACGACCGCCCGGCTCTGGGACACCGGCGCGGAGGCTCCGGCCCTGCTGGTGCCCGGCACACGCGTGAGGTTCGAGGCGACGTGATCCTCGAGGTGATCGATCCAGGACCCCTGACCACCATCCAGGACCTCGGCCGGTTCGGGTGGGCGCACCTGGGCGTGCCGCGCGCGGGCGCACTCGACAGGGCTGCGGCCCGCCTGGCCAACCGGCTGGTCGGGAACGCACCCGAGCACGCCGTCCTGGAGACGACGATGGGAGGGGTGACGCTGCTCGCCCGGCGCGCGGTGACGTTCGCCGTCACCGGGGCACAGGCGGAGGTCCGCGTCGACGGCCGACCGGTCCACTCCGGGCTCCCTGTCACCGTCCGGGCGGGCGCCCGGATCCACGTGGGTCCGGCACGGTCGGGGGTGCGGTCGTACGTCGCGTTCGCGGGCGGACTCGCCGTGGAGCCGGTGCTCGGCTCGCGCAGCACCGACACCCTGGCGTGGATCGGCCCGCCACCACTCGCCTGCGGTCAGCTCCTGCCCCTCGGCCCGAGGGGCCACCCACCGGCCGCCGTCGACGTCTCGGTGCCCCGATCCCACGACCACGTCATGACCTGGCGCCGCGGCCCGCGCCATGACTGGGTGGACGACGGCGCGTGGCGCGCCCTGGACGGTGCCGAGTACGCCGTCGGCCAGCACTCCGACCGCATCGGCCTGCGGCTCGTGGGCCACGCGGTGCCGAGGGCCGTGTCCGGCGAGCTGGCAAGCGAGGGGGTGGTCACCGGAGGGGTGCAGCTGCCGCCGTCGGGTCACCCCGTCGTGTTCCTGGCGGACCACCCGACCACGGGCGGCTATCCGGTCATCGCCCTGGTGGACGACGCCGACCTGGACTGGTGCGGTCAGCTGCGGCCGGGCGACCGGGTCACGATCAGGGTGCGCTGACCCGCCACCCGTCACGCCCGGTCGTCGGTGACCCGGTGCAGGGCCGGGTCGTCGACCGGGAAGCTCCGCACGGGCCCCGGCCCTGTCGCGGCGGTCTCGAACCGGACCGTCACCACACCTGCGCCTGAGCCCCAGACCCACCCGGCGCCGTGGTCGTCGTGGACCACGTCCGCGCCGGGCGGCCACGCCCGCGACACGGGGGTGGGCAGGACCGGCTCGTCCTCGACCTCCTCGCCGGGGGCGTCGCCGAACAGGTCCTCCTGGACCCAGTCGGCGAGGCCGGAGACGCCGACC
>JAJPEO010000209.1 GCA_021166815.1 Nocardioides sp. | reverse complement strand
CTCTCCCTGCGCACGCGCTTCTTCCCGAGCATGGAGATCTCCTACATCCTGCCGATGGTCGGGACGCTGGTCTTCGGGGGCTGGCTCTACTCCCGCGGGCAGGTCTCGCTGGGCGACGTCACCGCCGCGACGCTCTACATCCAGATGCTCATCAACCCGGTCGAGACGATCGTGATGATCCTCGACGAGCTCCAGATGGGCGCCGCGTCGCTGTCGCGGCTGCTCGGTGTCGCCCAGGTGCCCGACGACCGCGAGGTCAGCGGCGCCGAGCCCGACCACGAGAAGATCGACGCGCGCGACGTGCGCTTCTCCTACGTCGAGGGCCGCGACGTCCTCCACGGCATCGACCTCGACGTGGGCGTGGGCGAGCGGATCGCGATGGTCGGCCCGTCGGGTGCGGGCAAGTCGACGCTGGGGCGCCTGCTCGCCGGCATCCACCCACCGCGCACCGGCGAGGTGACCGTCGGCGAGGTGCCGCTGGTCGAGCTGCCGCTGGACGACCTGCGCGGCCACGTGGCGCTGGTGACCCAGGAGCACCACGTCTTCGTCGGCACCCTGCGCGACAACGTCGTGCTGGCCCGGCCCGGCTCCTCCGACGAGGCCGTGCGCGAGGCGCTCGCCGCGGTCGACGCGCTGGAGTGGGTCGACGCGCTGCCCGAGGGCCTCGACACCGAGGTCGGGTCGGGTGGGCGCGCGCTCACCGCCGCCCAGGCCCAGCAAGTGGCGCTGGCCCGACTGGTGCTCGCGGACCCCCACACCCTGGTGCTCGACGAGGCGACCTCGCTCATCGACCCGCGTGCGGCCCGGCACCTGGAGCGTTCGCTCGCGGCCGTGCTGGAGGGCCGTACGGTCATCGCCATCGCCCACCGGCTCTTCTCCGCCCACGACGCCGACCGGGTCGCCGTTGTGGAGGGCGGCGTCATCTCGGAGTTCGGCTCCCACGACGACCTGGTGGAGGCCGGCGGCTCGTACGCCGCGCTCTGGGACTCCTGGCACGGCCGCTCCGGAGCCGACGACTGATCCAGCCGCCCCCTTGAAACGCTGACAGTGATGCTGTCAAGGTGAGCCCATGAAGCTCTCGACGATGCTCATGTACGACGGCAACCCGCGCAACGCGGCCGACCAGGTCACCGCCTGGGAGAAGGCCGGGCTCGACACGGTCTGGATCGCCGAGGCGTACGGCTTCGACTCCCCCACCCTGATGGGCTACCTCGCGGCGAAGACCGAGACCGTCGAGATCGGCTCCGCGATCCTCAACATCTACTCCCGCACTCCCGGCGCGCTGCTGCAGACCGCCGCGGGGCTCGACAACGTCACCGGCGGGCGCGCGATCCTCGGCCTGGGCGCCAGCGGCCCGCAGGTGATCGAGGGCTTCCACGGGGTGCCGTACGCCAAGCCCCTGGCCCGTACCGCCGAGATCGTCGACCTGGTCCGCCGCGGCCTCCGGCGCGAGGTGCTCACCAACGACGGGGTCTTCAAGCTCCCGCTCACCAAGGAGCAGGGTGGGGTCACCGGCCTGGGCAAGCCGCTCAAGCTGCTCACCAAGCCGGAGCGTGACTCGATCCCGATCTGGATCGCCGCGCTGGGGGCGAAGTCGGTCGAGCAGACCGCCGAGATCGCCGACGGCTGGATCCCCCACCTGTTCCACCCCGAGAAGGCCGACCGGGTCTGGGGCGAGGCACTGGCGGCCGGCAAGGCCAGGCGCTCGGCCGACCTCGCGCCGCTGGAGATCACCGCAGGCGGCCTGCTCGCGATCGGCGAGGGCCCCGAGACCAAGGCGCTCCTCGACTTCGCCCGGCCGATGTTCGCGTTGTACGTGGGCGGCATGGGCGCCAAGGGCAAGAACTTCTACAACGACGTGGCGAAGGCCTACGGCTACGAGGAGGAGGCGGAGAAGATCCAGGACCTCTACCTCTCCGGCAAGAAGAAGGAGGCCGAGGCGCTGGTCCCGCTGGAGTGGCTGGAGGCCGCGAGCCTCGTCGGACCCGCGTCTTACGTCAAGGAGCGCATCGCCGCCTTCCGCGAGGCGGGCGTGACGCGACTGCAAATCATGCCGGCCAGCGCAGACCCGGCCGCCACGATCGCCGAGGTCAAGGAGCTCATCGGCTGATGCGCCGCGGACGCCTCGACAACCTGCGCCGCATCGAGTCGCTCGACCCGGACGTCGACTACGACGAGATCGTCCACATCACCTCGCGGCTGGAGTTCCCCTGGGACTTCGTGCAGGGCACCGGCATCGCGTTCCTGCGCGACTACGGCGTCCCGTCGATCTCCCACCTGCTGCACCGGACCGGGCAGTTCGAGCGCGACGGCATCAAGCGCTACGACGACACGATCCTGATCGGCCAGGAGGCCACCATCGACGGGATCGACTCCCCGCGCGGCCACGCCGCGGTGCGCCGGCTCAACCGCATCCACGGCCACTACGACATCCCCGACCACGAGCTCGCCTACGTGCTGTCGACGACGATCGTGGGGCCGGTGCGCTGGATCAGCCAGCACGGCTGGCGCGACCTGCACCCCCACGAGCTCACCGCGCTGACCCGCGTGACCACAAGGTTCGGCGAGCTGGTGGGCCTGCGTGGCCTCCCGACGACCTACGACGGCTACCTGCGCCTGCTCACCGACTACGAGCGCGAGCACTTCGCGTTCCACCCCGACAACACCGTGCTCACCGAGGCCTCCATCGACATCGCGCGCCGGACCTCGCCGTGGTGGATGCGACCGGCGCTGCGCCCGGTGCTGTTGTCGCTGTTCGACGAGCCGCTGCGGGTGGCGCTCGGCATGCCCGAGCAGCCCGCCTGGCTCGGCCCGGCCGTACGCCGGGGCCTGCGCGCCCGGGCCCTGTTCCTCCGGCACGCCGCGACCCCTCGCCGCGAGCCGTACCTGCACCAGCCGACGACCTACCCCGGCGGCCACACGCTCGCGCAGATCGGGCCCGCGTACATGCTCGACCACCTCAACTCCAAGGAGCACCATGCCTGAGCGTCCCAGCATCCTCGAGACCGAGCACGAGGACTTCCGCAAGGTCGTCCGCGCGTTCTTCGAGAAGGAGGTCGTCCCCTTCCACGAGCAGTGGGAGCGCGACGGGATCGTCGACCGCGAGGTGTGGCGCAAGGCCGGGGCGCAGGGGCTGCTGTGCTTCGACGTCGAGGAGCAGTACGGCGGGCCCGGCATCAAGGACTTCCGCTACAACATGGTCGTCGCCGAGGAGGCCGCCCGGGCGGGCGCGAGCGGACCGGGCTTCGCCGTCCACAGCGACATCATCGTCCCCTACATCTCCTCCCTGGGCACCGAGGAGCAGAAGCGGCGCTGGCTGCCGGGCCTGGTCTCCGGCGAGCTGATCAGCGCGATCGCGATGACCGAGCCGGGCGCCGGCAGCGACCTGCAGGGCATCCGTACGACCGCCGTCGACGCCGGCGACCACTACGTGCTCAACGGGTCGAAGACGTTCATCTCCAACGGCATCCTCTCCGACCTGGTGATCGTGGTGTGCCGCACCGACCCCGACGCCGGCCACCAGGGCATCTCGCTGCTCGTGGTCGAGCGCGGGATGGAGGGCTTCGAGCGGGGCCGCAACCTGCAGAAGATGGGCCTGCACGCCCAGGACACCGCGGAGCTGTCGTTCACCGACGTCCGCGTGCCCAAGGAGAACCTCCTCGGCCCCGAGGGCTCGGGCTTCATCTCGCTGATGGAGAACCTGCCCCAGGAACGTGTCTCCATCGCCTGCATCGCGGTGGCGGCGATCGAGCACGTGCTGGACCTGTGCCTGGCCTACGTCAAGGAGCGCGAGGCGTTCGGCAAGCCGATCGGCAAGTTCCAGCACAACCGCTTCGTGCTTGCGGAGATGGCGACGGAAGCCCACATCGCGCGGGTCTTCGTCAACGACTGCGTCACGAAGCTGAACGCCGGGGAGGTCGACACCTCGCTCGCCTCGATGGCCAAGTGGTGGACCACCGAGCTGCAGAAGCGGGTCGTGGACGCCGGCGTGCAGCTGCACGGCGGCTACGGCTACATGGACGAGTACCCGATCTCCAAGGCCTACACCGACTCCCGCATCCAGACCATCTACGGCGGCACGACCGAG
>JAJPEO010000116.1 GCA_021166815.1 Nocardioides sp. | reverse complement strand
GCGCGGCACGCCCTCGCCTCCGCCGACGTCGTGGTCGCGGACCGCCTGGCGCCGCGGGAGCTGCTCGACGAGCTCGGCCCCCACGTCGAGCTCATCGACGTGGCGAAGCTGCCGCGGGGCCGGTCGGCCACGCAGGAGTTCATCAACGAGGTCATCGTCGAGCGGGCGCGGGCCGGCAAGCGGGTGGTGCGGTTCAAGGGGGGCGACAACTTCGTCTTCGGCCGTGGGTTCGAGGAGGTCCAGGCCTGCGCCGCGGCCGGCGTCCCGGTGACGGTGGTCCCGGGCCTGTCCTCGTCGATCTCGGTCCCGGCGCGCGCGGGGATCCCGGTCACCCACCGTGGCGTGAACCACGACTTCACGGTCGTCTCGGGGCACTTGCCGCCGGGGCACCCGGGGTCGCTGGTGGCGTGGGACGCGCTGGCCCGGATGCGGGGAACCCTGGTCCTCCTGATGGCCGTCGAGACGGGGCCCGCCATCGCCGCCGCCCTGGTCGAGGGGGGACGCGACGCCGGCACGCCGGTCGCCGTGGTGGTCGACGGCACGATGCCCACCGAGCGCACCGTCCTGAGCACGCTGGGCGAGCTCGCGCGCGACCTGGCCACACACGAGGTCCGGCCACCCGCCATCATCGTGGTGGGCGAGGTCGTGGCCGTGGCCCACCCGGAGCGCTACGCCCATGGCTGAGCTGGTCGAGATCACCGATCCGGGCGATCCGCGGCTCGCCGACTACCGCGACCTGCGCGACGTGGAGCTGCGCAAGAGCCTGGAGGCCGAGCACGGCCTGTTCCTCGCCGAGGGCGAGAAGGTCGTACGTCGCGCCGTCGCGGCCGGTCACCAGCCCCGCTCCTTCATGATGGCGCCTCGCTGGCTCGACGGCCTGGCGGACGTGCTGGACGCCAGCCCCGCCCCGTGCTTCGTGGTGTCCGAGGCGATGGCCGAGGAGGTCACCGGCTTCCACGTGCACCGCGGGGCGCTGGCGTCGTTGCAGCGGCTGCCGTCACCGTCCGTGGAGGAGGTCCTCGCTGGCGCCAGGTCGGTGCTGGTGCTCGAGGACATCGTCGACCACACCAACGTCGGCGCGATCTTCCGCAGCGCGGCGGCGATGGGGTTCGACGCGGTGCTGCTCGCCCCGCGGTGTGCCGACCCGCTCTACCGGCGCGCGGTGAAGGTCGGGATGGGGGCCGTGTTCTCCCTGCCGTGGACGCGCCTGCCCGACTGGTACGACGCCCTCCCGCACCTGTCCCGCGCCGGCTTCTGCACGGTGGCGATGACGCTGGCCGACGACGCGGTGCCGATCGAGGACGCCGTCGCCGGGGTCGACCGGCTCGCGCTCGTGCTGGGCAGCGAGGGCCACGGGCTCAGCGCCCGTTGGGAGCAGGCCGCCGACCGGCGCGCCATCATCCCGATGGCGCCGGGCATCGACTCGCTCAACGTGGCGGCTGCGAGCGCGGTGGCCTGCTACGTCGCCGCGCGGCGATGACTCAGGCCTGCGCCGGCCAGTCCAGGGGGTAGTCGTCGGCAGCCTTGTCGTGCTGCTTCTGCAGGCGCTTGCGCGCCTTGGTGGACAGCCGGTCGCCGAAGACGGTGCCGAGGGTGTGGTCGGTCTCGTGCTGCAGGCACCGGGCCAGCAGGCCGCTGCCCTCGAAGTGCACGGGGTTGCCGTCGAGGCCGACGCCGTCGACTGCCGCCCAGTCCGGGCGCGGGCACTCGACGAAGGACCCGGGGAAGGACAGGCATCCTTCCTCGCCGGCGTCGAGGCGGCGCTCGCGGCCCTCGGGGAGGGTGATCATGGGGTTGCAGACCACTCCGACGGTGTGCTCGCCCTCGTCGTCCGGGCAGTCGAACACGAACATCGCGACGTCCTCGCCGATCTGGCAGGCGGCGAGGCCGACCCCGTCGGCGGCGTACATCGTCGCCACCATGTCGGCCGCGAGCCGGGTCAGGGCCTCGTCGAACTCGGTGACCGTCGCCTGTGCGCGGTGCATGACGGGAGTTCCCCAGCGCGTGATGGGGCGCACCTGTCCCCCCGTGGGCAGCGGGCCGTGGGGAGCGTGGGTGGGCGTCGTCGAGGGCTCCGGCATGGCCACGATCCTAGGCCGGTGACCGCCGACACGCGCCCGGGGGCTTCCCGTCGTTGTAACTCGCAGTTACATTGGAGGCATGTCCTTCCTCAACACGCTGCGCCCGGGCGGCCGGCACGGGCTCTCCTCACGCGAGGCCCGTGACCCGATCGGCCTCGCCGTGGCCGCTGTCAACCGGCTCGCGCAGAGCGACTTCATCGACCGCGTCGGGTTGCGCAAGCAGGCCGAGCAGATGGTTTTCTCGACCACGCGCAGCGGCTTCCGGGTCGCGACGGCGGCCGGCCGCACGTTCGCCCGCGCCGGCGGCAGGAAGGCGGGGGAGCGACCTGCCAGCGCCACCTCCACGGGGTTGTTCGACCTGACCCCCACCGAGGACGAGCAGATGCTGGTCGACGTGGTGTCCGAGCTGGCGTCGGAGGTGCTGCGCCCTGAGGCGGCGGGTGCCAACGAGGAGTGCGCAGCCCCCGAGGCCGTGCTCGCCGCGTGCCAGGAGGTCGGGCTCAGCGGCCTGGGCGTGCCCGAGGCCCTCGGCGGCATCATGGAGGAGCGCTCGGCCGTGGCTGGCGCCCTCGTCGCCGAGGCGCTCGCACGCGGGGACATGGGGCTCGCGGTCGCGGCCCTGGCTCCCGGGTCCGTCGCCACCGCGATCGCGCTGTGGGGCACCGATGCCCAGCAGCAGACCTATCTCCCGTCCTTCACCGGCTCCGAGGCCCCCGCCGCTGCGCTCGCGCTCGCCGAGCCCTCAGTGCTGTTCGACGTGCTGCAGCCGGCGACGACCGCGCTGCGTGACGGACAGGAGTTCGTGCTCGACGGCGTGAAGTCGGCCGTGGTGCGGGGCGCCGAGGACGAGCTCTTCGTCGTGGGCGCGCTGCTCGACGGCAAGCCCGCCCTGTTCCTCGTCGAGTCCGGTGCCGAGGGCCTCGAGGTCGAGGCCGACCCCTCCATGGGAGTGCGCGCCGCGGCACTGACCCGGCTCCACCTCAACGGCGTCCGGGTCCCGGCAGAAGCGCTGCTCGGCGACCCGGAAGGAGTGGCGTACGCCGAATGCGTACGGCTCTCGCGCCTGGCGTGGTGTGCGCTCGCCGTCGGCACGGCGCAGGCGGTCCTCGACTACGTCACGACCTACGTCAACGAGCGCGTCGCCTTCGGCGAGCCCATCAGCCACCGCCAGTCGGTGGCGTTCATGGTCGCCGACATCGCCATCGAGCTGCAGGCGATGCGCCTGGTGACCTGGAAGGCGGCCTCGCGCGCCGCGCGCGGCAAGGACTTCGGGCGCGAGCTCGCGCTGGCCCGGCAGCTGTGCACGGAGAAGGGGATGAAGATCGGCAACGACGGAGTCCAGCTGCTCGGCGGCCACGGCTTCGTCAAGGAGCACCCGGTGGAGAGGTGGTACCGCGACCTGCGTGCCATCGGCGTGATGGAAGGAGCCGTGCTCGTCTGAGACGGGCCACCCCACGATGATCAACCTCGAGACCCCCCGCAAGCAGCGGGCACTGATCGACCAGGCCCACCAGCTGGCCATGAACATGCTGCGCCCCATCTCGCGCAAGTACGACCGCGCCGAGCACGAGTACCCCAAGGAGCTCGACATGCTCGCGGCCCTGATCGACGGGGTCAGCGAGACCGGCGCGACCGGTGGCGCCGGCGCGAGCGGCGGGCGCCAGGGTGGCGCGAAGGCCGCGGAGAAGAAGGAGCCGCGCGATCCCGACGCGGTGCGCAACGGCGCCAACCTCGCCTCGGTCCTCTCGATCGCCGAGATGTGCTGGGGCGACACCGCGCTGCTGCTGTCGATGCCGCGCCAGGGCCTCGGCAACGCCGCGATCGCCGCCGTGGCCAGCGAGGAGCAGCTCGCCCGCTACGAGGGCACGTGGGCCGCCATGGCGATCACCGAGCCCGGCACCGGCTCCGACTCGGCCAACATCACGACGACGGCGACCAAGGACGGCGACGAGTACGTCCTCAACGGCGAGAAGATCTTCGTCACCTCCGGTCAGCGGGCCGACAGCGTCGTCGTGTGGGCCACCCTCGACAAGTCGCTCGGGCGCGCCGCGATCAAGTCGTTCCTGGTCCGGCGCGACAACCCCGGCATGAAGGTCGAGCGCCTCGAGCACAAGCTCGGGATCCGGGCCTCGGACACGGCTGTCATCACCTTCACCGACTGCCGTGTGCCTGCCGAGGACCTCCTCGGGTCGCCCGAGGTCAACACCAAGGCCGGTTTCGGGGGCGCCATGGCGACCTTCGACAACACCCGTCCGCTGGTCGCCGCCATGGCCGTGGGCTGTGCCCGCGCCTCCCTCGACCTGACGCGCGACCTGCTCGAGCGGGCCGGGATCACGATCGACTACGACCGTCCGGCCCAGGTGCAGTCCGCCGCGGCGGCGAAGTTCCTCCAGCTCGAGGCCGACTGGGAGGGCGCCAAGCTGCTCATGATGCAGGCGGCCTGGATGGCCGACAACCGCAAGCCGAACTCGCTGGAAGCCTCGATGGCGAAGGCGAAGGCGGGCCGTGTCGGCTCGGACGTCACGCTCTCGTGCGTCCAGCTGTGCGGCACGCTGGGCTACAGCGAGACCGAGCTGCTGGAGAAGTGGTCGCGTGACTCCAAGATCCTCGACATCTTCGAGGGCACCCAGCAGATCCAGCAGCTGATCGTGGCTCGTCGGGTGCTCGGCCTGAGCAGCGCCGAGCTCAAGTAGCCGCCCCGGCACCGGCCCGCAGCCGCGGCCGTCCACGACGGGGGTGTGGACGGGCGCGGCTGCTCCACGTACCGGGCGCGGGACCGGCGCGAGTAGGTTCGGCGCCATGAGCGGGCACATGACCCCGGAGGAGTTCAGGCGCCACGGGTACGCAGCCATCGACTGGATCGCCGACTACTGGGCAGCGCTCGACGAGCTCCCGGTGCGTTCCCAGTCGGCCCCGGGCGACGTACGCAGCGCCCTGCCGGCCCACGCACCGGAAGCGGGCGAACCGTTCGAGCACCTGCTCGCGGACCTCGACGAGATCGTCGTTCCCGGGCTCACCCACTGGCAGCACCCGCGCTACTTCGCCTACTTCCCGGCCAACTCGTCCCCGGCAGCGATCCTCGGTGACCTCCTCTCGAGCGGCATCGGCGCCCAGGGGATGATCTGGGCCACCAGCCCGGCCGTGACCGAGCTCGAGCAGGTGGTCCTCGACTGGTTCGCCGAGGCCCTCGGGCTGCCGGCCCACTTCCGCAGCGACGGCAGCGGGGGAGGGGTCATCCAGGACACCGCCTCGACCGCCACGTTCACGGCCCTGCTGGCCGCCCTGCACCGGGCGTCGCAGGGCGACGTCCGCGAGCACGGAGTGCGCGGCGAGGAGTGGACCGTGTACGGCTCCTCGCAGGCGCACTCATCGCTGGTGAAGGCGGCGATGATGGCGGGCCTGGGTGCTGAGGCGGTGCGGGTGGTCGACGTGGACCCGCGTAGCCAGGCGATGGACCCGGAGGACCTGCGGCGGCGCCTAGCCGAGGACGTGGCCGCGGGGCGGCGTCCGGCCATGGTCCACGTGGCCGCCGGCACCACCTCCACCGGCGCCTGCGACGACGTGGCGGCGGCGGCACATGTTGCGGAGGAGTGGGACGTGTGGGTCCACGTCGATGCCGCCTGGGCGGGGGTCGCGGCCGTCTGTCCAGAGCACCGGGGTCTCCTCGCCGGCATCGACCGGGCGCACTCCTTCGTCACCAACCCGCACAAGTGGCTGCTCACCACGTTCGACTGCAGCACCTTCTGGGTCAGTGACCGCCGGGCGCTCACGGGCGCGCTCTCGATCCTCCCGGAGTACCTGCGCAACGCCGCCACCGAGTCCGGCGACGTCGTCGACTACCGCGACTGGCACCCCCAGCTGGGCCGCCGGTTCCGGGCCCTGAAGCTGTGGGCCGTCCTGCGCACCTATGGGCTCGAGGGCCTGCGTGAGCACGTGCGCAGCGGCGTCGCGCTGGCCGAGCACGTGGAGTCGTTGGTGCGCAGCGACCCGCGCTTCGAGCTGGTGACCGACCGGGTGCTCTCGCTCGTCGTGCTGCGGGTCCGGGCGGGGGACGAGGCGACGCTCACGGCCATGGAACGGGTGAACGCGGGTGGTGTGGCGTACTTCAGCCACACGACGGTGGAGGGGCGCGCGGCGATCAGGTTCGCCGTCGGCAGCTGGCGCACCACGAGGCAGGACGTCGACCGTGCGTGGGAGGCGCTGCAGTCGGCCGTCGAGGCCCAGACGGACGCGTAGAGTTCGACCCCGTGCAGTTCCTCCACGGCGCCACCCCGCCCCACGACCTGACCTACGACGACGTGTTCATGGTCCCGCGCCACTCCGGCGTGGGCAGTCGCTTCGACGTCGACCTGTCACCCAGCGACGGTCTCGGCACGACGCTGCCGCTCGTCGTCTCCAACATGACCGCGATCGCAGGGCGCCGGATGGCCGAGACGGTCGCTCGACGGGGCGGCATCGCGGTGATCCCCCAGGACATCCCCATCCCGGTGGTCGCCGAGGTGATCTCGTGGGTGAAGGGTCGCCACCACGTGTTCGACACCGCCATCGAGCTGGCGCCGCACCAGACGATCGCCGAGGCGGTGTCGCTCATCCCCAAGCGCGCCCATCGCGCTGCCGTCGTGGTCGAGGAGGGCCGCCCGATCGGCCTGGTCACGGAGCAGGACTGCGCGGAGGTGGACCGCTTCGCCCAGGTCAGGACGGTGATGAACACCAGCTTCATCACCGTCGCCGAGGACACGTCGCCTCGCGAGGTCTTCGCGACCATCGAGCAGGAGAAGGCACCGCTGGCGGTCGCCGTGTCCGACTCGGGAGCGCTGGTGGGCGTGCTGACCCGGCTCGGCGCGCTGCGGGCCACGCTCTACACGCCGGCGGTCGACTCGCGCGGCGGGCTGGTCGTCGCCGCGGCGGTCGGGGTCAACGGCGACGTGGCCGACAAGGCACGCCGCCTGCTCGAGGCGGGTGCCGACTGCCTGGTCGTCGACACGGCCCACGGCCACCAGGAACGGATGGTCGAGGCGCTGGGCGCCGTCCGGTCCCTCGATCCCAGCGTCCCGGTCGCGGCGGGCAACGTCGTGTCGGCGGAGGGGACCCGCGCGCTCATCGACGCCGGGGCCGACATCGTCAAGGTGGGCGTGGGCCCGGGGGCGATGTGCACCACGCGCATGATGACGGGGGTGGGTCGCCCGCAGTTCTCCTCGGTCGGGGAGTGCGCGGAGCAGGCCAGGTCGATGGGACGCCACGTGTGGGCCGACGGCGGCGTACGCCACCCGCGCGACGTCGCGCTCGCGCTCGCGGCGGGAGCGTCGTCGGTCATGGTCGGATCGTGGTTCGCGGGCACCCACGAGTCACCCGGCGACCTCGTCCACGACGCGGACGGTCGCGCCTACAAGATCTCCTTCGGCATGGCCTCGGCGCGTGCGGTCGCGAGTCGCACGTCGGGGGAGTCCTCCTACGACCGGGCCCGCAAGAGCCTGTACGAGGAAGGCATCTCCTCCTCGCGGATGTACCTCGACGCCCAGCGTCCCGGGGTCGAGGACCTGATCGACCAGATCTGCTCGGGCGTGCGGTCCGCCTGTACCTATGCCGGCGCGAGCACGCTGGCCGAGTTCCACGACCGGGCGGTCGTGGGGGTCCAGTCCGCCGCCGGCTTCCACGAGGGCCGCCCCCTCCACACCTCGTGGTGATCGCGATGGACCACCTCTTCGTCATGACCTACGGCCGCTCGGGCTCGACCCTGCTGATGGGCGTGCTCAACTCCACTCCCGGCTATCTGATCCGGGGGGAGAACCAGCAAGCGGTCCGGCACCTGTTCCACTTCCACCGCGACTGCCTGGCGGAGAAGCAGCGGCGCCATCCCCGGCGGACGTCGCACTCCACGCATCCGTGGTTCGGGATCAACGGCTTCGACGAGGCCGTCTCGCTGGACCGGATCCGGGAGCTGGTGGACGCGACGCTGCTGCGCCCCGAGCCCGACACGCGCGTGACCGGCTTCAAGGAGATCCGCTGGTACCACGAGGACCTGGCCGACTACGTCGCGTGGTTGCGCCAGCTGTTCCCCGGGAGCCGGTTCGTCGTCAACACACGCAACCTCGACGACGTGGCCGCCAGCGGCTGGTGGGCACAGAAGCCGGACGCCCGCGAGGTGCTGGAAGGCATCGAGCGTCGCATCCTGGAGGTGGCCGACGGCCTGGGGGATGCTGCGTACCGAGTGCACTACGACGACTTCGTGGCCGACCCGACGGTCCTGCAGGGCCTGTTCGCCTGGCTGGGTGAGCCCTGGGACGGCGAGCGGGTCCGGGCGACGATGGAGGTGCGCCACTCGGTCGTGCCCAACCGTCAGCAGGCCCAGCCGTGAGCCGGCGACCGCTGGTGGTGGCCGCGACGCGCGCGGAGGCCCGTCACGTCCCGCCCGACCTGCCGCTGGTCATCACCGGGCTCGGCAAGACCGCAGCGGCTGTGGAGACCGTACGGGGCCTGCTCGCGCAGGGAGACCCTCGCGACCAGCTGGTCGTCAACGTCGGCACCGCCGGGGCCCTGCGTGCCGGGCTGACGGGCCTCTTCGAGCCGGGAGTCGTGCTCAACCACGACCTGAACGCCGGCGTCGTGCGCAGCCTGGGCTACGACCCGCGCGAGGAGCTGCGGGTCGGGTCCTCGGAGGTCGTCCTGGCCACTGGCGACGTCTTCGTCAACGATCCCGCCGTCCGCGACCGCCTCGCCGAGCGCGCCCACCTGGTCGACATGGAGGGCTACGCAGTGGCGTACGCCGCGCTCGAGCTCGGCGCCTCGATCCGCTTGGTCAAGCACGTCTCCGACGCCGCCGACGAGGGGGCCATGGAGTGGCCCGACCTGGTCGAGGCCTCTGCCCGGGAGCTCGGCCGCTGGCTGGCGGAGAACCTCTAGCGCGAGGTGTTGGCCGTCCGGCCGCGGGCCACCCCCACGAAGGCCTGGGTGACCTCGTCGTCGCGGTCGATGAGCCACACCAGGGCCACCGTGGTGGGCTCGAGGTCCGACACGACGCGAGTGACGACGTCCTTGCGGTGGAAGAGGCGGGCCACGGACATCGGCACGATGGCGACGCCCGTGCCTGCCGCCACGGTCTCGATCGCTTCGGCCGGCGACATCGGTGGCCAGTCCAGCTGCTCGGCCTGGGGTCGCCAGCCACTCGGGTGGGAGAGCACGAGCTGCTCGTCGTCGAGGTCGGCCGTGGTCACCTCCTCGTCAGCGGCGGCGAGGACGTGGTCGCGGGATGCCACGGCGACCTGCAGCTCGTCGTAGAGCCGGACGCAGTGCAGGCCATCACGCTCGACCGGCAGGCGGGCCAGCACCATGTCCACCGCTCCGCTGCGCAGGAGGGTCTCCTGCTCCTCCTGGCTCACCGGCACGAGCTCGAGCCGCTCGGGGCGCCGGTCGCGCCAGTGCCGGGCCCACTTGTCGGGCGTGGCTCCAGTGACGAAGCCGATGCGCAGGGTCGTGCTCATGACGCGACCCTACGGCCTCCTCGGCCGGGTCAGGCCCCGTAGCCCAGTGCCTCGGCCCGCTTCAGGAGCGGGCTGGCCTCGTCGGGGCGTCCGGCGCGCTGCAGGGTGCGGCCCAGCAACAGAGCGGCGTAGCCGTCGGCGGGGTCGTCGGCCAGGAGCTGGCGGGCCTGCTCCTCGGCGCCGGACAGCTGCGCGGAGTGGAAGTAGGCACGTGCGAGCAGCAGCCTGGCGTCGGCCAGACCGTGGCGCACCTCGCGGTCCCCAGCGGCCTGCGCGATGATCTCCGTCAGCAGCGTTGCCGCGCCGCGGTAGTCGCGGGCGTCGAAGAGGGCCTGCGCGGTCGAGTAGCGCATCCACTCCGAGCTCATCACGCTCATGCCATCACCTTCGTCATCGAGGGGTACGGCTGGTGGAACGCCTCGAGAGAGTGGGTGATTCCCCAAGGGCCGGGAACGGCGAACGGCGGCCCGTGGGCCGCCGTTCATGTGGTGTCCGAGGGGGGACTTGAACCCCCACGCCCTAATACGGGCACTAGCACCTCAAGCTAGCGCGTCTGCCAATTCCGCCACCCGGACGAGTGCTGGAGAACAGTAGCAAAGCAGGACGTGCACACCAGAATCGGGGCCCCTGTGTCTGGTGCGGCAGGATGGGCCGCATGGGAGAGGCAGCGATCGAGACGGCGCACGACCCTGCCGCAGAGGCGGTTCGCCTGTGCCAGGAGCTCATTCGGATCGACACCTCGAACTTCGGGGACGGGAGCGGTCCCGGCGAGCGGGTCGCTGCCGAGCACGTGGCCGGACTCCTGGACGAGGTGGGCGTGACGCCCACGGTCATCGAGACCACACCGGGCCGGGCCAACGTCATCGCCCGGTGGGGCGGGGGCGACGGAAGGCCCCCGCTGCTCCTCCACGGCCACTTGGACGTGGTGCCGGCCGAGGCGGCGGACTGGCAGGTCGACCCGTTCTCCGGCGAGCTGCGCGACGGCTACGTGTGGGGCCGCGGCGCGGTGGACATGAAGGACTTCGACGCGATGCTCCTCAGCGTCGTACGTGCCCGGTCACGCGCCGGGCGTGCGCCCTCGCGTGAGGTCGTGCTGTGCTTCACCGCGGACGAGGAGGCCGGCGGCGACCACGGCGCCCGGGTCCTGGTCGACCAGCACGCCGACCTTCTCGCCGACTGCACCGAGGCAGTGGGTGAGGTGGGTGGCTTCAGCACCTCGATCCGGGGGCGCAGGGTCTACCTCGTCGAAGCGGCGGAGAAGGGCATGGCCTGGATGCACCTCACCGCGCGCGGTCGGGCGGGCCACGGCTCGATGCTCAACCACGACAACGCGGTGACGAACCTCGCCGCCGCGGTCGCACGCATCGGGGCACACGAGTGGCCGGTGCGCCTCACCCCCACGATGGAGGTGCTGCTGGCGTGCGTCGGTGAGCTCGCCGGCACCCCTGCGACGCCGGACAACGCCGAAAGCCTCATCGAGGAGTTCGGCGACGCCGCCCGGATGCTCGGGGCGGTCATCCGCAACACCGCCAACCCCACGATGCTGCGTGGCGGCTACAAGGCCAACGTCATCCCGACCGAGGCACAGGCCGCGATCGACGGTCGTTTCCTGCCGGGGTACGAGGACGAGTTCTTCGACACCCTGGCCGAGCTCGCGGGGCCGGGCATCGACATCGAGTTCCTGACGCGGCAGGAGCCGTGGGAGAGCGCGTACGACACCGACCTGGTCCACGCCATGACGCGGAGCCTGCTGGCGGAGGACCCCGACGCCCTGGTCGCGCCGTACCTCATGAGTGGCGGCACGGACGCCAAGCACTTCCGCAGGCTCGGGATGACGTCGT
Source organism: Nocardioides sp. (assembly GCA_021166815.1). Classification (GTDB taxonomy): domain Bacteria; phylum Actinomycetota; class Actinomycetes; order Propionibacteriales; family Nocardioidaceae; genus Nocardioides. The sequence goes on along the minus strand of JAJPEO010000116.1, from coordinate 618 downwards.
ACGGCTTCGCCCCGCTGAGGCTGCCCGAGGACCTCGACTTCACCGCGCTGTTCCACGGGGTCGACGAGCGGGTCCCGACCGACTCCCTGGAGTTCGGCGCTCGCGTACTGGACCGATTCCTCGACCAGGTCTAGCCCGGGGCGCACGAGGAGTCAGCTGGCGAAGAGGGTCAGCCGCTGGCGGATGATCTTGCGGCGCAGGACGATGCGGCGTACGCCGTCGTGGGCGATGCGGACGCGGTCGAGCTCCCAGCCGCCGTGCTCGGCCTGCTCGACGAGCAACCGGCGCACGGCGCTGCGCGAGAGGTCGCGCGAGAGCACCAGCGTCTGGAACTCCCACTCGACGCCGCGAGCGGGGGGACGACGAAGTGCCCGTGACATCTCAGTCTCCCGACACGTCGTCGAGGGCCGCGGCGATCTCCGGCGGGAGGGCCAGCTGCGCCACCTCGAGGGCGCCCGTGAGCTGGGCGGCCGTGCGGGCCCCGACGATCGGCGCGGTCACGCCGGGGCGGTCGCGCACCCACACGAGGGCGTCCTGCAGCGGCGGCCTGCCGAGGCCCGCGGCCGCCCGGGCCACGGCGTCGTCGAGGCCGCGGCTGCGGTCGTCGAGGTAGGCCCC
>JAJPEO010000104.1 GCA_021166815.1 Nocardioides sp. | reverse complement strand
CCCGCCCGAGCTCGCCGGCCGCGACGAGCAGCTCGCGGCCTTCGACGTCGTGCTCGAGCGCGTCGCGAAGGGCCGCCCGGAGCGCTCGATGGTGCTCACCGGGCTGCGCGGCGTCGGCAAGACGGTGCTGCTCAACGCGCTGCGAGGTACGGCCGTCCGCAAGGGATGGGGGACCGGCAAGCTCGAGGCGCGTCCCGACCAGGGGCTGCGCCGGCCCCTGAGCAGCGCGCTGCACCAGGCGGTGCGCGAGCTCGGCCACCGCGACGAGGAGTCCGTGGACCACGTGCTCGGGGTCATCAAGTCGTTCGCCCACCGCGACGCCGGCGCCGGTGCGAAGCTCAAGGACCAGTGGAGCCCGGGCATCGACGTCCCGGCCGTGCGGGGCCGAGCCGACTCCGGCGACATCGAGATCGACCTGGTCGAGCTGTTCACCGACCTTGGTGGCCTGGCCGCCGACGTCGGCAAGGGCGTCGGCGTCTTCATCGACGAGATGCAGGACCTCGGCCCGGCCGACATCTCGGCGATCTGCGCCGCGTGCCACGAGCTGAGCCAGTCGGGCCTGCCGGTGATCGTCGTCGGCGCGGGCCTGCCCCACCTGCCCGCGGTGCTGAGCGCCAGCAAGTCCTACTCCGAGCGGCTCTTCCGCTACCAGCGCATCGACCGGCTCACCCGCGAGGCCGCCGACCTGGCGCTGACGGCGCCCGCCGCCGACGAGGACGCCGACTACGAGCCGGCGGCGCTCGAGGCGATGTACTCCGCCACCGGCGGCTATCCCTACTTCATCCAGGCCTACGGCAAGGCGGTCTGGGACCGCGCCCCGCACAGCCCGATCACCGCCGACGACGTCCGCGTGGCCGCGCCGGAGGCCGAGTCCGAGCTGGCGGTGGGCTTCTTCGGCTCGCGCTACGAGCGCGCGACGCCGGGGGAGCGCGACTACCTCATGGCGATGGCCGACGTCGCCGCCGAGTCCGACGATCCCGAGGTGGACTCGCACGGCGTGCCGACCGCCGACGTGGCCGCCGCCCTCGGTAAGAAGCCGCAGTCGCTCTCACCCGCGCGCGACGCCCTGCTCAAGAAGGGCCTCATCTACTCCGGCGAGCGCGGCCGCATCGCCTTCACCGTGCCTCACTTCGGGCGCTACCTCCGCGAACGGGGCTGAGGCGGCCGCGGTCAGCGCAGGCAGCGCGGCCGGCGCACCTGCAGCACGTGGATCCGCCGTACGTCACCCGCCGCGACCGTGACCCGGGCGCGGAGCTTGCCGCGGTGGGAGGCGAGGCGACGGGCCGGACGCCGGACCGTGAACGGCGCCTCGCGGTCGATCTTGATGCGGTGGTCGCCGATCCGGAACGCAGCGCGGCGCACGAGGCCCTCGCCGCCGCGCACGCGCAGCACGACCCGACCGGTGGTGCAGCGGGCGCGCAGGCGGGTGGTCTGCTCGGCGTGCACCACTGCGTCGAGGTCGCGGTCGGGGCCGATCGGGTCGACCGGTTCGTTCAAGGGCGCGGGGCACGGGTCGACGAAGGCGTCGACGGGCTGGCCGCGGTGGGCCTGCAGGGCGCGCATGACCTGCTGTGCATAGGCGTTCATGCCGCAGGAGGAGGGGTGCAGGGGATACCCGTCGTTGTAGGTCTCGATGGCTCGGACCCACTGCTGCTCGGGCGGGGCGCAGACGGTGTGCTCCGCGACGCCGGGGATGGTGTTCATGTTGGCGAAGGCGGCACCGGCCTCGATGGCCGCGGCCTGGAGCACGGCCGACAGGTGGTCGATGAGGCCCTGGAAGTACGTCGCCTCGGCCGCGTCGATGCTGCCCACCGCGGGGCAGGAGGTCGCCGGGATGTAGTGGCTGTAGCCGACCACGACGATGTCGGCCTGTGGCGCGCGCGTCTTCACCTCGGCGATGCCGGCGCGGATGACGTCCCCGAGGTCCTCGACCGCCTGGTGCCGGGCATCGCCGGGCTCGCCGCTGCACGTGCCCATGAAGCACGAGACGGCGAAGTCCACCATCCCCAGGTCGTTGCCGCCGAGCGTGCCGAAGGTGACCAGCGTGGTGTCGGGACCGATCTGGTCGAGCTGGGGCGCGTTGGTGCCCTGGGCCACCCACAGGTCGCTCAGCTTCGCGCCGCTGCAGCTCGCGTCGGTGAAGGCCGTGGCCCCCAGGCCGGCTGCCACCAGCGACGGGAAGTTCCTGGTGCTCCGGGAGCAGCCGCCCTCCTGCTGGGGCAGGATCCCCGGCCCCGACACGAACGAGTCGCCCAGGGCGACGTACGACTCGGTGCCCTCCGCCCCGCTCGGCGGCACCACCAGCAGGGGTGTCGCCAGGAGTGCCGCTGCCAACCATCCGCGGCCGAGCCTCGTGGCCCGCCGCACCGCTCCCTCACGCATCCGCGCAACTTATCCCCCTGGGCACGACCGCGCCACGCCCGCGTCGATCCCGGCGTGGCCCCGGTCGCCGGTGGAAGGATGAGGCCCATGACCCCCCGTGTGCGACCGCAGGTCGTCGCCCACCGCGGCAGCAGCCACGACCTCGCCGAGCACACCCTCGGTGCCTACCTCCGGGCCCTGGACGAGGGCGCCGAAGCGCTGGAGTGCGACGTGCGCCTGACCGCCGACGGCCATCTCGTCTGCGTGCACGACCGCGACCTGCGGCGTACGACGTCGAACCGTGGGCTGGTCTCCACGATGAGCCTCTCCGAGCTCGACGAGCTGGACTTCGCGTCGTGGAAGAACCCGTGGGCCGACCTCGACGACGAGGCGCCGGACGTGGACCCGGAGACGCGCAAGGTGCTGACGCTGCGCAAGCTGCTCGAGACGGTGGCCGACTACGAGCGGCCGGTCGAGCTGGCGATCGAGACCAAGCACCCGACGCGCTACAGCGGCCTGGTCGAGCGGCGCCTCGTCGAGCTCCTGGCCGACTTCGGGTGGACGGGCGCTGGGTCCCCGGTGCGGGTCATGAGCTTCTCCTTCAACGCGGTCGCGCGGGTGCGGAAGCTCGCTCCGTCGCTGCCCGTCGTGATGCTGGTCGAGAAGGCGCACCACTGGCCGGCCCTGCGCCGGGTCGTGGGCCGCAACTGGATCATCGGCCCCGGCATCCAGGAGCTCACCGACCACCCGGGCCTGGGCCGGCACCTCAAGGACCGCGAGGTCCACGTGTGGACGGTCAACACCAAGGAGCAGCTCGACCTGTGCCTCGACCTGGGGGCGACCGCGGTGATCAGCGACCGTCCGGGGTACATGCTGGAGATGCTGGGTCCCCCACCCGGCTAGGCTCCCCGGGTGGCCAAGAAGTCGAGAAGCAAGTCCCGTGAGTCCGCCCCCGCCGAGGGCGAGGTCGGTCCCCGCCAGCCGTGCCCGTGCGGCTCGGGCAAGCGCTACAAGGCATGCCACGGCGCCGCCGGCGGCCCCGCGCCCGTCTTCGTCGCGCGCCCGTTCGAGGGGATGCCGAGCGAGTGCGACGTCATCGCGCTGCGTGAGCTGGTCCCCGCCGCGACCGCGCCGCTGACGCTCAAGGAGGGCGACCGGAAGGTCCGCCTGTGCACCCTGCTGCCCGGTGCCGCGCCGGCGCTGGTGCGCGACAGCGGCGACATCTGGCTGGGCCTGCAGGTGCAGCACCAGTACGGCGACCCCGCCCGCGACCTCGGCGCCGTGCTCGAGGCCGCCCTGACCGCCGAGCCGGGCATCGTCGGCCTCTCGGCCGCGCCGGGTGAGGGCCCGCGGCTGCAGGACCTGATCAGCGACACGAGCCTCGACATCACCGTCCACGACGGGTTCGGCTACTGGCTCGACGACGTGCCCGAGCGCGACGCGGCGATGGAGGCCGCCCTCGAGCAGGCCAACGGCGCCGCGATGCCGACGGCCCGGCTCACCTCGGTCGAGGCGGCGTACTGGACGAACGTCGGCACCAAGGAGCACCTGCGCTGGGTGATGCCGGAGCCCGAGGACCAGCTCCTCGACGGGTTGGCCCGGCTGCACGCCGCCGGAGAGGACTCGATCGCCGAGGGCTCGCGCCTGGTCGGCATGTTCCGGGCCCACGGCCTGCTGGCGCCGGTCTGGGACCTCCCCGTCGGCACCGGCGCCGAGGTCCTCGAGGAGCCGGCCGCCCGTTTCGCGGCCGCTCTCGCCGAGGCGATGAAGGGCGGCGCGCTCACCGCCGAGGAGCGTTCGGCGCGTGCCGGCCTCGCCAACCGGCAGGTGACCATCCGGTGAATGAGACGTAAGCGACAATCCGGCCGGTGTGGTTGCCTCACGACCCCGCGCTGGCTAGATTTGTGGTTGACCCGGCCGTTGTTGTTTCCCCCGTCAACAGCGGCCGGGTTCTTCATTTCTCACAGCTCGCCGGCCGTCTCCTCCGCGCTGCGCGGCGTCCGCACCCGCCACGCCTCCAGGTCGGGCAGGCCCTTCGCCGAGACCCGGCGCAGCCGCCGCCAGCGCAGGTCGGCGTCCTGCAGGGCGTCGTGCACCCCCCGGTCCACCACGACGGTGCCGGGGCGGGCCAGCGAGGTCAGGCGGGAGGCGGCGTTGACGGTCGACCCGAACACGTCGCCCAGACGGCGTACGACCGTGCCGTGGGCGAGACCGGCCCGCACGCGCGGGACGGCCGTCGCGGGGTCCTCGCCGAGGCGGGTCAGCTCCATCGCGACAGCGAGGGCGTCGGCCGTGTCGTCGACGGTGAAGAGCACCTCGTCGCCGATGGTCTTGATGACCTGTCCGCCGTGGTCGATCACCAGACCGGTGGCCTCGCGCTCGAAGTCCTCGACCCAGCTGACCAGCTCGATGGGCTCGAGCGTGCGGCTGCGGGCGGTGAACCCGACGATGTCGACGAAGCAGACGGTCGTCGTCACCTCCAGCTCGCCGAGCTGGGGGACGTCGCCGAGGAGCCGGTCGGCAGCGCTGGCGACGTGGCGTCGCCAGACGTAGTCCTGCAGCGCCTCGACCCGCGGCAGCGTCTCCTCGGCGAGGGCGGTGAGCCCCGACTGCAGGTCGCCGT
>JAJPEO010000063.1 GCA_021166815.1 Nocardioides sp. | reverse complement strand
ACCGTCAACGGGATGAACACCTCCTCGGCGCACCTGCTCACCACCTCCATGGTGGTCGCGCGACCGTCGGAGGAGGCGGAGATGTCGAGGAAGGTGAGCTCGTCGGCACCCTCGGCGTCGTAGGTGCGGGCCAGCTCGACGGGATCGCCGGCGTCGCGCAGCTCCTTGAAGTTCACGCCCTTCACGACCCGGCCGCCGTCGACGTCCAGGCACGGGATGACGCGTACGGCCAGGCTCACGACGCGCCCTTGGTGAGGGCCAGGGCGTCCTCGAGGGTGAACTGGCCGGTGTAGAGCGCGGTGCCCGCGATGGCGCCCTCGACGCCGATGGGGACGAGGCCCATCAGCGCCCGGATGTCGTCCAGCGTGGTCACTCCCCCGCTGGCGACCACCGGACGGTCGGTACGCGAGCAGACGTCGCGCAGCAGGTCGAGGTTGGGGCCCTGGAGCATGCCGTCCTTGTTGACGTCGGTGACGACGTAGCGGGCGCACCCCTCGGCATCCAGGCGGGCGAGGGTCTCGTACAGGTCGCCTCCCTCGCGGGTCCAGCCGCGAGCGGCGAGGGTGGTGCCGCGGACGTCGAGGCCGATGGCCACCCGGTCGCCGTACTCCGCGATGGCACGGGCACACCACTCGGGGTGCTCGAGCGCCGCGGTGCCGATGTTGACTCGCCGGCACCCGGTGTCCATGGCGGCCTTGAGCGACTCGTCGTCGCGGATGCCCCCGCTCATCTCGACCTTGATGTCGAGGCGACCGACGATCTCGGCCTGCAGAGCGCGGTTCGAGCCATGACCGAAGGCGGCGTCGAGGTCGACGAGGTGGATCCACTCCGCGCCGGCCTCCTGCCAGCGCAGGGCAGCCTCGACGGGGTCGCCGAACACCTGCTCGGAGCCGTCGACTCCCTGGGCCAGCTGGACGGCACGACCGTCCTTGATGTCGACGGCGGGGAGGAGCTCGAGGTAGCTGGACATGGGGCCGAGTCTAGGAGCGACCGCCCCGAGGCGTGTGCGCCGGAGGCGCCGGCGAGACGCCGGGTCAGGCACGGCGGCGGGTGAGCACCTGCTGGATCCCCCAGACCAGCGCCGCCACGAGCGCGACCACGGCCGCGACCAGCCAGATCCGGCCGCTGCCCCAGATCGCCTCGACGACCGCGAAGCCCACGGTGGTGTAGACGCCCGCCCACAGCAGGGCGCCGACCAGGAGCGCCGGCAGGAACCGCCCGAGCGGCATCCGCAGGGTCCCGGCGGCCAGGAGCACCGCGCTCTGGACCCCGATCGTGAGGAAGCACAGGCTGACCGCCGGGGCGCCGAAACGGCGCACGACCGACTCGCCCGTACGCACCCAGTCGGCGTCGGTCCGCCACGCACGGTCGGCCGCACCTCGCGCTCCCCTGCCCACGAGGTAGGTCGCTCCCCCGCGCAGGAAGGCCACCACGACGAGGAAGAGGTAGAGGGGGACGACGGGCCAGTCGGGCACGGCTCAGCCCAGCGCGGTGACCCAGTTGCGCAGGAGCGCTGCCCCGGCGTCACCGGACTTCTCGGGGTGGAACTGCGTGGCGCTCAACGGACCGTTCTCGACCGCGGCCACGAAGCGGTCCCCGCCGTGCTCGGCCCAGGTGACGAGCGGAGCAGCCGTACGGTCGTTGGTGACCAGGTCCCACGACCTCGCCGCGTAGGAGTGGACGAAGTAGAAGCGCTCGGACTCCACGCCCGCGAAGAGGCACGTCCCCTCGGGCACCTCGACGGTGTTCCAGCCCATGTGCGGCACGACCGGGGCCTGCAACCGCGTGACCGCGCCCGGCCACTCCGCGCAGCCCTCGGTCTCCACGCCGTGCTCCACACCGTGGGCGAAGAGCACCTGCATGCCCACGCAGATGCCCAGCACCGGCCGCCCGCCGGCCAGGCGGCGGCCGATCAGCCGGTCACCCTTGATCGCGCGCAGGCCGGCCATGCAGGCGGCGAAGGCGCCGACGCCGGGGACCACGAGGCCGTCGGCGTCCAGGGCGGTCTGGAAGTCGCCGGTCAGCGTCACCTCCGCGCCGGCACGCTCCAGCGCCCGGACCACCGAGCGGACGTTGCCGGAGCCGTAGTCGAGGACGACGACACCCCGCGTCACAGTGCTCCCTTGGTGGACGGCACCCCGGTCTCGCGCGGGTCGAAGGCGATCGCGTCGCGCAGCGCCCGGGCGAAGGCCTTGTACTGGGTCTCCACGATGTGGTGCGGGTCGCGACCGGCCAGCACGCGCACGTGCAGAGCGATGTGGGCGTGGAAGGCGATGGTCTCGAAGACGTGACGCGTCAGCGAGCCCTGGTAGGCGGCGCCGTTGCCGTCGCTGCCCCCGATGGCGGCGTAGACCTGCGCCTCCGGTTCACCGGTGTGCACGCAGTAGGGGCGACCCGACACGTCGACGACCGCCTGGACCAGAGCCTCGTCGAGCGGCACCGTGGCGTCGCCGAACCGACGAATGCCGACCTTGTCGCCGAGCGCCTCACGTAGCGCCTGACCCAGCACGATCGCGGTGTCCTCCACGGTGTGGTGGGCATCGACGTGGGTGTCGCCCTCGGCCTGCACGACGAGGTCGACCAGCGAGTGGCGGGAGAAGGCGTCGAGCATGTGGTCGTAGAAGGGCACGCCGGTCGCGACCTGGCTGTGGCCGGTCCCGTCGAGGTCGACCTCGACCTTGATCCGGGACTCCTTCGTGGCGCGCTCGATGCTGGCGGTGCGGCTCATGGCTGTTCCTTCACGACGTCGTTGGTCCTCATGGTGTCAGTGAGGGCCTGCCTGAATGCTGTCATCTCCTCGGGTGTGCCGATGGACACACGCAGCCACCCGTCTGGACCGGTCTCCCGGATCAGCACGCCCCGGTCGAGCAGCCCCTGCCAGACCGCGTGCCGGTCGGCGAGACGACCGAAGAGCGCGAAGTTGGCGTCGGAGTCGGCGACCTCGAACCCCTGCTCACGCAGCCAAGCCACCGTTCGGTCGCGCTCCTCGCGCAGGTCGTCGACCTTGCCGAGCAGCTCCCGTGAGTGTCGCAGGGCCGCCAGCGCGGTCGCCTGGGTGACGGCCGAGAGGTGGTAGGGCAGGCGGACGACGCGGATGGCGTCGCAGATCGCGGGGTCCGCGGCGAGGTAGCCCAGCCGCGCGCCCGCGAGGGCGAACGCCTTGCTCATCGTGCGGGTGACCACCAGGTTCCGGTGCCTCGGCAACAGCTCGAGCGCGCTGGGCGTGCCGTCGCGCCGGAACTCGCCGTAGGCCTCGTCGACCACCACGATCCCGTTGCCGGCCGCCTCGCACAGCACCGACACCGCCTCGGGTGGCAGCGCCGTGCCGGTCGGGTTGTTGGGGCTGGGCAGGAGCACGACGCTCGGCGCCTTCTCCTCGACCAGCGCCCGAGCCGCGTCGAGGTCGAGGGAGAAGTCCTCCTCGCGCCGACCGGCCAGCCACTCGGTGTTGGAGTCGCGGGCGTACTCGGGGTACATCGAGTACGTCGGTGCGAACGACAGCGCGGAGCGGCCCGGGCCGCCGAACGCCTGCAGCAGCTGCAGCATGATCTCGTTCGACCCGTTGGCGGCCCACACCATGTCAGGCGTGATGCCCTCGCCACCGGAGCTGTTGAGGTACGCCGCCAGCTGGTGGCGCAGGTCGACGAACTCGCGGTCGGGGTAGCGGTTGAGGGTGGTCGCTGCCTCGCCCACCGACCGCGCGATGTCGGCGGCCGCGTCCGCGGAGGGACCGTACGGGTTCTCGTTGACGTTGAGCTGCACCGGGACGTCGAGCTGTGGGGCGCCGTACGGCTCGATCCCCCGCAGCTCTTCCCTGATCGGAGGCCAGGTCATCGGGCGAACCGCGCCGACACGCCCGCGCCGTGTCCGGGCAGGTCCTCGGCCTCGGCGAGGGCCACCACGTGGTCGGCCACGTCGGCCAGGGCAGCACGCGTGTAGTCGACGACGTGGACGGCCTTGAGGAACGACTTCACGCTCAAGCCCGAGGAGTGGCAGGCACACCCGCCCGTGGGCAGCACGTGGTTGGACCCCGCGCAGTAGTCGCCGACCGCGACCGGTGACCAGGGCCCGATGAAGATCGCCCCTGCGTTGCGGACACGAGCGGCCACGTCGGCCGCGTCGCGGGTCTGGATCTCGACGTGCTCGGAGGCGTAGGCGTTGATGACGTCGACGCCCTGCTCCACGTCGGCGACCAGGACGGCCGCGGACTGGGGCCCGGCGAGAGCCTCGGCGATCCGGTCGCCGTGACGCGTGGCGGCGAGCTGCTTCTCCAGCTGGGCTTCGACGTCGTCGATCAGTGCCTCGGAGTCCGTGACCAGCAGCGAGGCGGAGGTGCCGCCGTGCTCGGCCTCGGTCATCAGGTCGGCGGCGACGAAGGCCGGCTCGGCACTGTCATCGGCCAGGACCGCGATCTCGCTGGGCCCCGCCTCGGAGTCGATGCCGACCAGGCCGCGCAGGAGTCGCTTGGCCGCGGTGACGTAGAGGTTGCCGGGACCGATGACCATGTCCACGCGCCGGCACGGCCCGGCGCCGTGGGCGAGCATGGCGATCGCCTGGGCGCCACCCACCGCGTAGACCTCCTCGACGCCCAGCAGCGCGCACGCGGCGAGCACGGTCGGGTCGGGGAGCCCGGTGGCCGCCTGGGGCGGGGTCGCCAGGGCCAGCGAGCCGACCCCGGCCACCTGGGCCGGCACGACGTTCATGACCACGGTCGAGACGAGCGGAGCGGTGCCACCGGGGACGTAGAGGCCGACCCGGTCGACCGGCACCGAACGGTGGGTGACGACAGCGCCCGGAGCCACCTCGATGGTGGTGTCCTCCTCGAGGTCGTGCTCGCAGGTCAGACGCAGCCGGCGGATGGACTCGTCGAGCCCCGCCCGGACGGCTGGGGCGAGCTCGGCCAGCGCGGTCTGCATCGCCTCGGCGGGCACGACGATGTCGTCGAGCCGCACACCGTCGAAGCGCTCCGTGAGCTCGAGGACCGCCTCCACGCCACGGGTACGGACGTCCTCGATGATCGGGGCCACCACATGGGCCGCCGCCTCGACGTCGAACTCGGCGCGCGGCAGGACCGCGCGGTAGTCGACGGACGCACGATCGGCGTCCCGGAGGTCGATGCGACGGATGAGGGACATGACCCAGATTCTAGGTTCTCCACGGTCGCGGACCCGAGTCGCGGGCTCCGGGTGGACACCACGGGCTAGGGTCGCAACGTGGGAAAGCCCGAGCCGATGACACTGCCCATGTTTCCGCTGTCGTCCGTCGTGTTCCCCGGCATGACGGTGCCCCTCCACGTCTTCGAGGACCGCTACCGGCGCCTGGTCAGCCACCTCCTCACCATCGAGGACCCCGCTGACCGCGTCTTCGGCACCGTCGCGATCCGGGAGGGCTACGAGGTGGGCGAGCACGGCGCCCAGTCGGTCTACCGCGTCGGCTGCCTGCTGCAGCTCACCGAGGTCGAGCGGCAGCCCGACGGGACCTTCGACATCGTCGCGGTGGGCCGCGACCGGCTCCAGCTCGACCAGATGGAGCGCGGCGCCGACTACCCCCAGGGTCGTGCCAGCGTGCTCGTCGAACCACGCGCCACCGTGCCCGAGGGTGTGCTCGAGCGCGCCCGCGCGACGTTCACCGCCTACCGGGCGGCGCTCACCGAGATCCAGGGCGACCCGTTCAGCGGCACCCTCCCCCGTGACCCCGACTACCTCGGCTGGACCCTCGCAGCCCTCTCCCCCCTTCCCCTGGCCGAGCGGCAGGCACTGCTCGAGGCCGAGGACGCCGTCGAGAGGCTCGAGCTGGTCACGCGCTACCTGCGCGCCGAGCTCCGCGCGATCAACGTCATCCCGTCGCTGCCCGCGACGCAGGTCGCCCGCACCGCGTGGTCGCCCAACTGATGGCCTCGCGCAAGCCCGCCGCCGGCGGGACACCGGCCACCGTGGCCCTCACGGCCGCAGGGGTGCCCTACACGCTGCACCCCTACCACCACGACCCGCAGGCGACGTCGTACGGGCTGGAAGCGGCCGAGGCCCTCGGCGTCGAGGCCGAGCGCGTCTTCAAGACCCTCCTGGTCTCCCTCGACCGCCCCACGGGAGGTCGCGCCTCCCTGGCCGTCGGGATCGTCCCGGTCTCGGGACAGCTCGACCTCAAGGCACTGGCGCGCGCGCTCGGGAGCAGCAAGGCGGTGATGGCCGCTCCCGGCGACGCCGAGCGGGCCACGGGGTACGTCACCGGCGGGATCTCCCCCATCGGTCAGCGCCGCACCCTGCCGACGGTCCTCGACGAGAGCGCCCTGGCGTGGGAGAGCGTGTTCGTCTCCGGCGGCCGCCGCGGCCTCGACCTGGAGGTCGCACCTGCCGACCTGGTGCGGGTCACCGCGGCTCTGGTCGCGCCGATCGGGCGCTGACCTCCTCCGGCCCCCGCAGCACCAGGAGGATCGCGGTCATCCCGGCCATCGCCCCGAGGGGGAACGCCACGAGCGCCGAGGACGCCCAGGCGGGATCGTCCTTCTCCGTGGTGAAGGAGAGGTCCGAGGGGACGGGGGCGTAGTCCGCGCTGTCGACCGACACCGCATCGGGATCGGCGGGCCCGAGTGTGTGGCCGACGGCGAACATGACTCCGGCGGCGACCGATGAGGCCACCATCGTCGTCAGCATGAGTGCGAGCACGTCACGGCCGACGAGCGCCGCGGCCCCGCCCAGGGCGATACCGAAGGGCACCGCGACGGCGACGTAGAGGGCGGTGCCGCCGAACGCGACATCGGGGCCGGGCGGGGTGAGGTACCACTGCCCGGCGAACGCCATGCCCTCCGGAGGAGTCCACCACCACTCCCACACCGCACCCGCGACGGCGCCCAGTCCCACGCCCGCGAGGAGCAGCACCACCACCAGCCGGCTGCGTGTGGAGACGCTCATCCGGTCAGACACCCCGGCCCCAGGAGCTGCTTGAGGTCGGCGAAGAGCGCCGGACTGGGCGTCACCCGCAGGTGGCTGCCCAGGCGAAGCACCTTGGTCGACTCCCGTGTCAGCAGGCGCAGCTGCACCTCGGTCATCCCCGGGTGGGTCCCCAGGACGTCGCGCAGCTGGTCCACCACCGGCGCGGTGCAGCGGGTGTGCGGCACGGTGATCACGACCGGCCCGCTCGAGCCTTGGGACAGGTCGGGCGCGGTGACCTCCTGGCCGCGGATCTCGGGCTGGTCCTTCTCGCGCGAGAGCTGTCCCTTGACCCTGATGATCGCGTCCTCCACCAGCAGCGGCGCGGCCAGCTGGTAGGAGCTGGGGAAGAGCAGCACGTCGATCGCACCGTCGAGGTCCTCCAGCGTGATGGTCGCCCAGGCATCACCGCGCTTGGTGATGCGGCGCTGCACCGAGGTGACCAGTCCGCTGACCGTCAACGTCGAGCCGTGCGGACGCTCCTCGTCGAGCATCAGGTGGCCGATGGTGCAGTCGGTGCCCTGCGAGAGCACGTGCTCGAGCCCGAAGAGCGGGTGGTCGGAGACGTAGAGACCGAGCATCTCGCGCTCGTGCCCGAGCAGCGTCATCTTGTCCCACTCGTCGATGTCGGGGATCGAGACGCTGACGCCGAAGCCGGAGTCGGCGTCGTCCATCCCGCCGAACAGCGAGTCCTGGCCGATCGCCTCGTTCTTCTTGATGTCGACGAACTGGTCGACCGCGGTCTCGTGGACCGCCACCAGGGCCCGACGCCGGTGCTTCATGTCGTCGAAGGCCCCGGCCTTGATCAAGGACTCCACCACCCGCTTGTTGCACACCAGGGCGGGGACCTTCTCCATGAAGTCGTTGAAGTCGGTGTAGCGCCCCTTCTCCTCGCGAGCGGCGACGACTCCGGCCACGACGTTGCTGCCGACGTTGCGCACCGCGGTGAGCCCGAAGCGGATGTCGGTGCCGACCGCGGTGAAGTTGTGTGCCGACTCGTTGACGTCGGGCGGCAGGACCTGGATCTTCATGCGACGGCACTCGTTGAGGTAGATGGCCATCTTGTCCTTGTCGTCCTTCACCGACGTCAGGAGGGCAGCCATGTACTCGGTCGGGTAGTTGGCCTTGAGGTACGCGGTCCAGTAGGTGATCACGCCGTAGGCGGCGGAGTGCGACTTGTTGAAGGCGTAGTCGGAGAACGGGAGGAGGATCTCCCAGAGCGTGTCGATCGCCTTCTGGGGATAGCCTCGCTCGAGCATGCCGGCCTGGAAGCCGGCGTACTGCTTGTCCAGCTCCTCCTTCTTCTTCTTGCCCATCGCCCGGCGCAGGTTGTCAGCGGCGCCCAGGGTGAAGCCGGCCAGCGTCTGGGCGATCGCCATGACCTGCTCCTGGTAGACGATCAGGCCGTAGGTCTCTCCCAGCACCGGCTCGAGGGCGTCGGCGAGAGCCGGGTGGATCGGCTCGATCGGCTCGCGGCCGTTCTTGCGGCGGGCGTACTTGTTGTGCGAGTCGGCGCCCATGGGGCCGGGACGGTAGAGCGCGCTCACGGCGGTGATGTCGGCGAACTTGTCGGGCTGAAGCGAGCGGAGCAGTGACCGCATGCCGCCGCCATCGAGCTGGAACACGCCCAACGTGTCGCCGCGGCCCATCAGCTCGTAGGTCGCCCGGTCGTCGAAGGGCAGCTCCTCGAGCACCACCTTCTCGCCTCGGTTGGCCTCGATGTTGATCAGGGCGTCCTCGAGGATGCGGAGGTTGGACAGCCCGAGGAAGTCCATCTTGACCAGACCGAGCGACTCGCACATCGGGTAGTCGAACTGGGTGATGACCGCGCCGTCCTGCGGACGCGCCATGATCGGCACGATGTCGATGAGCGGCTCGCTCGACATGATCACGCCGGCGGCGTGCACGCCCCAGTTGCGGATCTGGCCCTCGAGGCCGACGGCGGTCTGGTAGATCGTGCGGACGTCGACGTCCTGCTCGTAGAGGGAGCGGAACTCGCCGCCCTCGCCGTAGCGCTTGTGCTCGGGGTTGAACAGCTCCTTGAGCGGCACGCCCTTGCCCATCACGTCGGCCGGCAGGGCCTTGGTGATCCGGTCGCCGATCGCGAACCCGTGGTCGAGCACCCGCGCGGCGTCCTTGATCGCCGCCTTGGCCTTGAGGCGGCCGAAGGTGGCGATCTGGGCGACCCGGTCGGCGCCGTACTTGTCGGTGACGTACTGGATGACCTCACCGCGGCGGGCGTCGTCGAAGTCGATGTCGAAGTCGGGCATCGAAGGACGCTCGGGGTTGAGGAACCGCTCGAAGAACAGCCCGTGCTCGAGGGGACAGAGGTCGGTGATGCGCAGCGCGTACGCCGCGATCGACCCTGCACCCGAGCCACGTCCGGGGCCGACCCGGATGCCGTTGTCCTTGGCCCAGTTGATGAAGTCCGCGACCACGAGGTAGTAGCCGCAGTAGCCCTTCTGCGAGATGACGCCGAGCTCCATCTCGACGCGGTCGCGGACCTGCTGGTCGAGCCGCTCGCCGGGGTAGCGCGACTCGATGCCCCGCCAGACCTCCTTGCGGAACCACGACTCCTCGGTCTCGCCCGCCGGCACGTCGGCGCGGGCCATGTAGCCGCCGGTGGACTCGGTGAACTCGACGTTGGACCGCTCGGCGATCAGCAGGGTGTTGTCGCAGGCCTCGGGCATCCCGAACCGGTCGGCCCACAGCTCACGCATCTCCGCGGCCGACTTGATGTAGTAGCCGCCGCCGTCGAACTTGAGGCGGTTGGGGTCCGCGAGCCGCTTGCCGGAGGCGACGCAGATGAGTGCGTCGTGGGCGTCGGCGTCCTCGGGGTTGTTGTAGTGGGAGTCGTTGGTGGCGATGGGAGGCAGGCCCATCTGCTTGCCCAGGCGCAGCAGGTCGTCGCGCACCCGCTTCTCGATGTCGATGCCGTGGTCCATCAGCTCGAGGAACACGTTGTCCTTGCCGAAGATGTCCTGCAGCTCGGCGGCCTCGCGCACGGCCTCGTCGTACTGGCCCAGGCGCAGGCGCGTCTGGATGGCGCCGGAGGGGCAGCCGGTGGAGACCATCAGGCCCTTGCTGTGCTCGGCCAGGATCTCCTTGTCCATGCGCGGCTTGTAGAAGTAGCCCTCCAGGCTCGAGCGCGACGACAAGCGGAACAGGTTGTGCATGCCCTCGGTGGTCTCGGCCCACATCGTCATGTGCGTGTAGGCGCCACCACCGGCCACGTCGTTGCCGCCCTCCTCGGCGACGTCGCCCTGGCCCCACCGCACCCGACGGCGCTCACCACGGTGGGTGTCGGGCGAGATGTAGGCCTCGATGCCGATGATCGGCTTCACGCCGTGGCGCTTGGCCTTGCTCCAGAAGTCGTAGGCACCGTGCAGGTTGCCGTGGTCAGTCATCGCGATCGAGGTCATCCCGAGCTCGTTGACCCGGCTGAACAGTCCGTCGAGGAGCGAGGCTCCGTCGAGCATGGAGTATTCGGTGTGCACGTGCAGATGCACGAAGTTGTCGCTGGAACCGACCGACATGAGCGGGTCTTCCACACCTTTCACAGTCAGGGGGATCAGGGTCGCGGGGCAGGCGAGCTGACACACCGAGGGGGAAGGAGAGCCAGCCTACGTCAGTGTGCCGGGGCCCACCGACAGGACTCGCCAGGCCCCGGGCGTCAGGGCAGCAGGGCCTCGACCTCGGCCACCGCAGCACTCACGCCGTGCTCCTCGCAGCGCACGTAGACGGCATGGTCGCTGGCCGCCAGCTTGCGGGTCAGTCGCGCCGCAGCGAGCACCGCCTCCGTGCCGCCGACGTCGCGCAGGACCGCCTGGGCCGCCTCGACCCACACCTGCCCGTCAGCGTGGTGCTGCCAGCGCAGCGCCAGCTCCTCGTCGGAGGTGTCGAGCAGGACGTGGATGAACGGCACGCCGCTCGAGCGCGCGAGCGACCGGAAGGACGCGAGCTCCGTACGCTCCATCACCAGCTGGGGCAGCACCACTCCCCTGCCGGTGGCCAGGTGCGCCGAGATCATCTGGCGCGCCACCGGCCGGATCAGCGCCCCAGCCCCCGTGAAGTCGTCGTCCCAGCCACCCACCAGGGTCCGGAGCACGTCCATGTCGCAGTTCAGCCAGCCCGGACGGCGCGACACGATGCGTTGGGCGATCGTCGACTTGCCCACCCCGGGGGCGCCGTTGAGGTGGAGCAGCACGCTCATCGAGACGCTCCGATCGACTCGCTGATGATCACGTGGAGGATGCGCGCGACCCGCTCCTCGCCCAGCTCGGGGGCCCGAAGGGCGACGCGCCGGGCGATCTCGGCCTCGCGCGCGGCGTCGCGCTCGGGGTCGTCGACCGCGTGCACCTCGCGCTTGTGCTCCTGGACGGCCCGGGTCAGGGCCGCTCGTCGTGCCAGCAGGTCGCCGAGCTCGTCGTCGGCCTCGTCGATGAGGCGTCGGAGCCCGGCGAGCACGTCAGCCCCCGGCCACACCATCCGGATGTCGGCGGCCTGCTCCTCGTTGCCCGAGCCGTCGGTGTGCTCCAGCTCCACCAACCCACGACGGGCGTAGAAGGCGCGGGCGTCCAGGTTCGTCTCGAAGACCCAGAGGCCGAACCCGTCGGGGACCCGCGCCTTGACCAGGTCGAGCAGGGCCGTGCCCACGCCAGCGCCCTGGTGGGCGGGGTCGACGTAGAGGTCGTCGAGCCAGGTCGGGGTGAAGCGGACGTACCCCACGACCTCACCGTCGCTCTCGCCCACCCAGACCTCGTCGCGTGCCAGGTCCCAGGAACGCACCCATTGCAGCGCCTCGGCGTCGGAGTGCACGGCAGGGGGGAACGAGGCCCCGGCGAGGCGACGGGCACTGGTGTGCACGGCAGCGACCGCATCCAGGTCTGACGGGACCGCGGGCCGCAGCACCAGGTCAGAAGCCATCTCGGATGACCTCGAGGGCGTGGGCCAGGTCGTCGGGGTAGGTGGACTCGTAGGTGACGTACTCGCCCGTCTCGGGGTGCTCGAAGCCCAGGCGCATGGCGTGCAGCCACTGCCGGTCCAGCCCGAGGCGCTTGGCCAGGGCCGGGTCGGCGCCGTAGGTGATGTCGCCCACGCACGGGTGCTTGAGGGCGCTCATGTGCACACGGATCTGGTGGGTGCGCCCGGTCTCCAGGTGGATCTCCAGCAGTGAGGCGAAGCGGTGGGCCTCGAGGGTCTCGTAGTGCGTGACGCTGTGACGCCCGTCCGCCATGACCGCGAACTTGTAGTCGTGCTTGGGGTGCCTGCCGATGGGGGCGTCGATCGTGCCCTGCAGCGGATCGGGGTGCCCCTGCACCAGGGCGTGGTAGGTCTTGTCGACCGTACGCCGCCGAAAGGCGTTCTTGAGCACGGAGTAGGCGTGCTCGGACTTGCAGATCACCATGACTCCGGACGTGCCGACGTCGAGGCGCTGGACGATGCCCTGGCGCTCGCTCGCACCGCTGGTCGAGATGCGGAAGCCCGCGCCGGCGAGGTGGCCGACCACCGTCGGCCCCGACCAACCCGGCGACGGGTGGACAGCGACCCCGACCGGCTTGTCGATCACCACGATCGCGTCGTCGTCGTGGATGATCCGGATGCCCTCGACGATCTCGGGGACCACCTCGAGGGGATCGACCTGGGCGGGGATGCTCACGTCGAGCATCGAGCCCGGGACCATGCGGTCGCTCTTGGTGACGAGCGCCCCGTCGACGTGGACGTGCCCCTCGGCGATCAGGTCCGCGGCGCGCGTCCGGGAGAACCCGAACAGGCGCGCCATGCCGGCGTCGACACGCTCACCGGCCAGGCCCTCGGGCACCAGCACGGTGCGGTGCTCGACACGTGCGCTCATGCGTCTTTCTCGCCGGAACCATCGAGCGCGACACCACGCAGGGTCTGCAGGATGATGAGCCCCGCCGCGACGTTGATGCAGATGTCGGCGATGTTGAACACCGGCCAGTTCGGCAGCATCAGGAAGTCGACGACGTGGCCGTGGAAGGCCGCAGGCTCGCGGAGCACGCGATCGGTGAGGTTGCCGGCGACCCCGCCCAGCAGGACGCCGAGCGCCACGGTCCACAGGGGGCTGCCGAGACGGCGCACGAGCCACAGGATCACCACGACAGCCGCCATGGCCAGGAAGGTGAACACGACCGTGAACTCGGTGCCCGTGCTGAAGGCAGCGCCGGGGTTGAACGTCAGGTGCAGGACGAACCAGTCGCCCAGCACCTTGATGTCGCCGTCACGCAGGGCGCCGAGCGCCCATTGCTTGGTGCCCTGGTCCAGGAGGTACGTCGTCAGCGCCAGCGCGACGAACAGGAGTCGGAGTCGACCACGACTCACTGGGGACTGGGTGGCCTGGTCGCTGTGACTCAGCGACGCTCCTCGCGCTGCTTGCATGACAGGCACAGTGTGGCACGTGGGAAAGCCATGAGTCGCATCTTCCCGATGGGCTGACCGCACGACTCGCAGACGCCGTAGGTGCCGTCCTCGATGCGCGACAGGGCCCTGTCGATCTGGGCGAGCATCTCGCGCTCGTTGTTGACGACCGTGAGCTCGTGGTCACGCTCGAAGCTCGCCGCACCCATGTCGGCCTGGTCGTGGCCAGCACCGTCGCCGGAATCGCGCATCAGGTTCTCGAGCTCGCGCTCGGCGTCGTCGAGGACGTGCTCGAGGCGGCCGCGGTGCTCCCTGAGCTCGCTGGTGACCTCCTTGAGCTCGGCCGCGGTCCACGCCGACTCTCCCTCGAGGACGACGAGCGGAGCCTTCTTGGCCGGCGCGGCCTTCTTCGCGGGCGCAGCCTTCTTCGCGGGTGCGGCCTTCTTGGCCGGCGCCGCCTTCTTCGCGGGTGCGGTCTTCTTCGCGGGTGCGGCCTTCTTCGCGGGTGCGGTCTTCTTGGCCGGCGCGGCCTTCTTCGCGGGCGCAGCCTTCTTCGCGGGCGCGGCCTTCTTCGCGGGCGCGGCCTTCTTGGCCGGCGCGGCCTTCTTCGCGGGCGCGG
>JAJPEO010000048.1 GCA_021166815.1 Nocardioides sp. | reverse complement strand
CGCGCGCCTTGCGCACGAGGTCCTCGTACGCGGTCCAGAAGGCCGCGAAGTCCATCGTCTCGGCGGCCTTGATGTTGGGCACCAGCAGCTGGCGCGTGCCGTCGGACTTCTGCATGTCGATGGCCAGGCCCAGGTTGATGTGGGCCGGGGTGATCAGGGTGGGCTTGCCGTCGATGACGTCGTAGCCGACGTTCATCTCGGGCATGTCCTTGAGCGCCTTGACCAGGGCGTAGCCGATCAGGTGGGTGAACGACACCTTGCCGCCGCGGGCGCGGGCGAGGTGGTTGTTGATCACCACGCGGTTGTCCCACAGGAGCTTGACCGGCACGGCGCGCACGGACGTGGCGGTGGGGACGGTCAGCGACACGTCCATGTTCTGGACCGTGCGTGCGGGGGCGCCGCGCAGCACCGTGTAGGTCGGCTCGTCGCTGGACGCAGCGGGTGCGGCCGGGCGCGACTCCTTGGCGACCGGCTGGCCCTCGCCGCGGGCGGGCTCAGCGGCCGCGACCGGGGGGCGAGGGGTGGACTTGGGGGCGGGCGCCGCCTTGGCCGCCGCGGGCGCCTGGGCGGCGGCGGGGGCCGGCCGAGCCTTGGGCTGGGCCTGCTGGTCCTGGCCCGACTGCTCCTGGACCGATTGCTTCTGGGCCGACTGGGTCGGCGAGGTGCCGCTGCCGTTGGAGGATTGGTCGGAGAAGTAGGCAGCCCACTCGGGCCCCACGCTGGCGGGGTCCTTGTCGAACTGCTCCTTCATCTCCTCCACGAGCCACTCGTTGGCTCCCAGGTCGTTCGAGGGAGCAATCGATGACTGCTTGCCGGACTGACCGGCGGGGGACTGCGACACTCTTGATTCGCCTCTTCCAGATGTGATCGCGCAGGGTGAGAGAAAGTCGCGGTCAAGGCTAGTCCCCCACGCCCGCAAATGCAGGCCGAGGTGTCTGCTTTGATCAACGGTGTCGTGAGAGCCACACCGACCACGGACCCACTGCAGTCGATGGAGGTTTCATGAGTCGCCCCGTTCGCGGCCTGCGCCCACTCCTGGGCGTGGGCCTGAGCCTGGCCCTGGCTGGGTCGCTGTCGGCCTGCTCCGGTGATGATCCGGAGCCCCCCCCACCGCAGCCGCCGTCCACCTCCACCTCGGAGCCGGCGACGCCGGAGGCCCCTCTGGAGGTGCGTCTGGGGCAGGTCGTGGGCCGGCTGCCCAAGGACACCCGCGTCGCCGTCCGCCGCCAGGTCTCCGACGTGGTGGACACGTGGTGGCAGGCCGCCTACCTCGGCGGCGACTACCCCCGCAGCGAGTTCGCGAACGCCTTTCCCGGCTTCACCAAGCGGGCGGCCGCACTGGCCCGCGACGACCAGAAGATGCTCACGAACTCGGTCATCGGCCCCGACGTCGACTCCGTCTCCGCGATCGAGCGGTCCGTCGTGGTCGACGTCGTCGCGACCGACCGGCGACCGCGCGCTGCCACGGCCCGGTTCACGCTGCGCTTCGCCACGACCGGCGAGCAGTCGGGTGTGACCATCGTTCGGGGCCGGCTCTACCTGACCCGGCGGCTCGGTCCGTGGCGGGTCTTCGGCTACGACGTCTCGAAGGAGATGCGCTCATGAGGTGGCACGCACGAGTGGCCCGTACGGCAGTGCTGGGCGTGGTCCTGGCCCTCACTGCCCTGGTGGTGCCCGAGGCAAGCGTCCACGAGACCGACGTCAGCCTGACCAAGGTGCGCAAGGCTGAGGGCGTCGCGGCACCCAAGGACGTCATGTGGATCCTGGCGGTCGGCTCCGACGCCCGCCCCGGCGAGACCATGGTCCGCAGCCGCGGTGACGCGATCCAGCTGGTCGGCATCAACACCCGTACCGGCGCGGCGAGCGCGATCGGCGTGCCGCGCGACTCCTGGGTCTCGATCCCCGGTCACGGGCGGGAGAAGATCAACTCCGCGCTCTACTTCGGAGGACCCCAGGGGATGGCGGGCGCGGTGCGTAACCTGGTCGGGATCATGCCCGACTACGTCATCGTCTCCCGGTTCCCGTTCTTCGAGGACATGATCGACGACATCGGCGGCATCCACGTCGACAACCCGCGGCGCTTCTCCGACCCCTACCTCAAGAAGGAGGGGTTCGCGAAGGGGCGGATCCGCCTCGGCGGCTACGACGCCATGGCGTTCTCCCGCATCCGCAAGGGCCTGGCCGGCGGGGACTTCGACCGCTCGGCCAACCAGCAGCGCACCCTGCGCGGCATCCACGCCCGGATCCGCTCGCAGGCCGATCGCCCCGGCTTCATGGAACGCGGCGTGATGACGGTGCTCCAGCACACCCACACCGACCTCGGGCCGAGCGAGCTGTTCGAGATCGCCCAGGCGGTGGCCCGGGTGCGGCCCGACCGGATCACGACCTGCGTCATCCGCGGCGGCATCGGCATGGTGGGCGCCGCGAGCGTCGTGTTCCCCGACGTCGCCCAGGCCCGCCGCCTCGGCAACCAGGCCCGCAAGGACGCCACCCTGCGGGGCTGCTAGGCCCCGTACGACGACAGGAGCCCGGTGAACCGTGTGGTTCACCGGGCTCCTTGGTCATCGAGGACCTCGCGCCTCCGGCAGTGTGCTGGCTCAAGACATCGGA
>JAJPEO010000379.1 GCA_021166815.1 Nocardioides sp. | reverse complement strand
CATGATCCCGCCTTCGACGTGGAACCGGCAGTGGCGTGGGCTGGCGCTTTCGCGATGCGCTCGATCTGGCTGACGACTGTGCGCGCCGTTCGCATTAGCGCCGTCCGCGCCAATCGGCCGGCGGGTTCATCGCCCGCCTGGAGGCAACGTACGGCGGCGGGATCGTGCGCGAGGAAACCGGTGTCCACGAGGAACGGCCGGACCGGCGTCTCGGCGAGGACCGCACCCAAGTCGGCGACGTCCGCTGGTCCGTGACGGCTCGTCGAGACGAGCAGCGGGAACAGCCGGGGAGCCGTGCCCCTCATCCGCGCGAGATCGGTCGCGGCTCGAATCAGCCGCTCCCGAACCCGTACCACTGACGGCATGTCCGGTCGTGAGATGACGACGACTAGGTCGGCGCGCGCCGCGACCGCGATCGTCGCGGACGCGGCATGGAGGTGCCCGAGGTCAGCGAACACCGGCAGGGTGCTCTGGCTTAGGGCGTCGGCCAGGGGCGCCCAGTCCCCGATGTTCGCGAACTGCTCCGCCAGGGCAGGCCCGGGCACCACCGCCGTCGTCGAGTTGAGGACGTGGCTGTGGTTGGCCACAGCGTCCGTCCGGTCCGTGCCTCGGGAGGCGGTGACGACCGACAAGACGGTCGGGGTCTCGGGCAGGACCGACCCCTTCGGCCGGAGCCGGATCGCGAGATCGCCCCCGGCCGGGCTTGCCTCGACGACGACCGCGGGCCCGGGCCATGCCGAGGCGATCGCAAGCGCCGACGTGGTCACCCCGGGGGCGCCCTTGTCTCCGCACATGGCGATCAACATCAGCCGTCACCCCCGATCGGCGACTGGACCAACGCCACGCGTCCCGCGGCGACGTACGCCGTGACCCGCTCGGCGACCGACTCGGGGACGACGAGCGCCAGGCGCGTCCCGGCTCCCTCGACCATTTGGGCCGAAGCGACGGTGGCCTGCGGCGCCAGGACCGTCGGGTCGTCCAACTCCGCGGGCGAGCTCGGGTCGCCGGCAGGTGGAACGGCGAGGACCACGACCACATCGCCCGGGACCAGGCCACTCGGAGCACGCGTGGCGTCCAGCTGCAAGCCGACCACTCGCTCGCCCGGTCCGGGCAGCGGCTTGGACGTGACCATGTCTGGCGTCAGGATCTGACCTTCCACGAGACCAACCGCGGCGGTCGAGCCGATGACGGTCTGGGCATCCTCTGAGTTGATCGTCGAGTGGACTCCGGCAACCTCGACGACCTGCAAGTCGTCCTTGGCGATGACAGCCCCTGCCGGAACCGGGTGAGCGATCGCGAGGACGGCCTCCCGGTCGCTCTTCTGCTGCCAGGACCACCCGGCGAGCAGGACGGCCATGACGACAAACAGCACGGCCCCGGCCCACTGCCCGTAACGCCGGGGCACCCGTGGCAGGTCGTGTCCGAGGGAGTTCGGACGAGGTTTGGTGGTGCGCGGCTGTTGGTCGGCCGACGTGCGCGACCCGGTATCAGTCGTCATCGGACCACCACCGTCTGGCGCTGGAGCACGCGCAGCGTGCTAGTTCCGGCTGGCGCGTCGACCAGGCCGAGGTCACCGCCAGCCGTTGGGCAGGCCCCTGCGCAGGTCCACGTGACCTGGTAGCGAATGGTCGCCGAGATCGCGAAGCTCCCGTCCGGCTGGTCGACGGAAGTGGTCTCGTAGGTGTAGCCGCAGGTCGTGGTCGCAACGTCGGACATGCCCTGCTCCCATGGCTTGCCGGGGTCATAGCAAGTGATTGACGACGGTCCCAGGTTCCACACGATCTGCGAGGGCGCGGCCGTGACGGTCACGGTCGTGGCCCCCGCGTTGACGGACTTGGTGAGCGTCCGCCACTGATCATTAGGGACCCAGAGCCAGTTCTCGACGCCCACGTAGGTCGCAGCGGGTGGCGCGGGAGCGGTGTGTACCTCCGCCTGCGCCAACGGCA
Organism: Nocardioides sp.; assembly: GCA_021166815.1. GTDB lineage: Bacteria > Actinomycetota > Actinomycetes > Propionibacteriales > Nocardioidaceae > Nocardioides. The sequence goes on along the minus strand of JAJPEO010000379.1, from coordinate 2,048 downwards.
GTTGGTCCAGGGCCGTAGTGGCGAGTTGCTCTGGCGTCGGCGGCCCAGGCTCCTCGCCCGGTGCGGTCCAAATGATCTGGACGTTGCAGGTCGTCGAAGTACCGGCAGTCTCGCAGCGTGTGCACTGCCACAGCGACCCGTCGGTGTGGCCTTGCCAGGCGGGCGCGCCGGGCGGAGCGTCGTACGGCGCCGCGTAGCACTGGTAGCCCGACCACCAGTAGCCGTCGTTGGTCTGGCAAGGCACCTGCGTGCCGTCGGACTTGTAGCACCCGGCTGGTGCCTGTCCGCCGTCTCCTGGCTCTCCGGGTGAGCCTGGCTGCCCGGGCTCGCCGGGGTCGGTGACGACGACGCAGATGACGCCGGACCCCACGCTCACAGGGTCGGTGCCCGGAGGACACGGCGAGTCGCCCTCGCCTGCGGCTCTCGGCACCATGACGACCAGCGGCAGCAACAGCGCAGCGACCAACGTGCCGAGAGCTCGGGTCAACATGTCGAGCCCTGCTCCGCGATCCCTGAGCGCCACAGGTCCTCGCCGCGACGCCTCTCGAGCCGGACGGTGTAGACGTGCGGATCCTTGAACTGCGGCTGGTTGACCTTCTTGCCGTTCTGCTTCACGACGCGGCCCGACTCGTCGAGGCACCTGCGAAGGACGACGACGTCTCCCTTTGGCCCGCCCAGCTCGATCGACTTCGGCTTCGTCCAGACCGTCTTCGTCGAGCCGGTGACGGTGACGTTGTTGTTCGCGATCTGCGCGAGGTTGCCCCACGCGGTCGACCAGTCGACGGCGTACCGCTGGTAGAAGCGCTTTGCGGAAACCGTCGTGTCGCCGGTGGCGTAGAACTCGTCGTTCCGCCGTGTGAACGCGTCGTACTCGGTCACGGCGGTCTCGAACGCCGCACGCTCCTGCTCGCTGTAGCCAGCGAGCTCGGGCGGCACAGAAGACGTCGGCGCCGTGGGCGCCGACGAGGTCGACGGTGGGTCTGTGGTTGGGGTCGGCGAGGCCCCTTCGTCGCTACAAGCAGCGCAAGCCACCACCAGGAAGGTCGCGAGCACGAGCCGAGATCGCAACATTCCAGGCTCCTCCGAGTTGGCGCGTGGCGATGTTGGTGCATTGACCATACGCCCGAGGCGGCCTGCTCGGACAGACTGCATCTTCCGCCACATGTGGGACACCGCGCCTCCTCTCGGTTCCGACCCTTCAAGCGCACGAAGGTGCGTGAATGGACACGGAACCCAGCGTGACCTCCGAGTCCGTCGTCGGCAGCCAGCTCTCCCGACGCCTGTGGACACGGAGTCAGGAAGCGCGGGCTGTGGACGGTCTCGACGCCGGGATACGTAGGTTCGGGCGGGTGTCGTCGAGCTCGGCCATGAAGCGCTCAAGCTCGTCGCTCGGCACGCGACGAGCGCGGCCGACCTTCACCGAGCGCAGCTGGCCGCTGGACATCAGCTCGTACACCTTCGTCTGGCCGACGGACAGCCGCTCCATGACGTCGGGGATCTTCAACAGGACGTTCTCCATCTCCATCTCCTCGGTTCCGTGACCTCCTTCAAGCGCGGCCGTGGAGCCGAGTGGACAGGAACTTGTGGAGGAGGCTGACACCGCCGCCCGACCAGGCGCACAATCGTCCTTGCCCCGCAGGTGACCCGAGACGCCTGCGCGGTTCTGCCGTCTTGGCACCGCCGGGCCGGAGAGCAACACCGTCGCCGTCCGGGGCGAAGCCGCGGAACCAGTACGGTCGACTCCGTGTCCCGCCTCATCCACCTGAACGGCCCGCCGGGCATCGGCAAGTCAACGCTGGCCCGTCGCTACGTCGCGGAGAATCCCGGAGTACTCGACTGCGATGTCGACGTGCTCAGGACACTCATCGGTGGCTGGGACACCGACTTCCAAGCGGCTGGCGAGCTCATCCGTCCGGCCGCGCTGGCCATGATCGAGGCCTACCTCGCTAACGGGCACGACGTCGTCTTGCCGCAGATGTTGGTCAGATCCACCGAGTTGGCACGTTTCGAGGCCGCGGCAACCGGAGTCGGCGCGCAGTTCGTCGAGC
>JAJPEO010000378.1 GCA_021166815.1 Nocardioides sp. | reverse complement strand
GCTCGACGACCAGGACGGGAGCGGTGTCGGCAGGCGCCTGGAGCCCGGTGAACTCCCGCACCAGCGGGGTGGAGCGCTCGGCGCCCGCTCGCAGCTCGGCCACGGCCTCGGCCGCCTCGTCGCGGCTCACCTGGGGACCCTCGCCGGCGACGCGCGCGCCGACCCTGACGGCGAGGTCCCAGTCGACCATCGAGTTCATCGCCGGCTCCTCACCGTGGCGCGGGGGCGCTCGCACGCCCGGACACAGCGACCCTAGCGGGGCGGTCGTGAGCAGTCGCAGGTCGCGAGGGCGGCGGCGACGTGGTCGACGGCCAGCTGGGCGTCGAGCTTGCGGGCCTCCGGCGAGCGGTCGACCGCCACGACGAACACCAGGGGCGTGCCCTCACGGTCGGTCACGATGCCTGCGAGCGCGTGGACCCCGCTGAGGGTGCCGGTCTTGGCGCGGACGGCGCCGCGCGACACCGGCGCCTCGTCCTCGAAGCGCCAGGTCAGCGAGCCGCTGAACCCTGCCACGGGCAGGCCGGTGAGCGTGGCGCGCAACCGCGGGGTGCGGGCCGCCGCCCGCAGGACGTCGAGCAGCACCTCGGCACTCACGACGTTGCGGCGCGAGAGCCCCGAGCCGTCGTGGATCCGGGTGGCTCCCGTGTCGACGCCCGCCTCGGCCAGGGCCTCGACGACGCCGCGCGACCCCGCGTCGAAGGTGCCGCTGCCGGACCGCGCCAGGCCCACGTGACGAGCCAGCACCTCGGCAGCCTCGTTGTCGCTGACCTCCAGCATCCGCTCGACGACCTGGTTGACCGGTGCGCCCTCGACGACGGCCAGCTCCTCAGCGGCGTCGTCGGCCCGGCCCGGTCGGGGCGCGCCGACGACCCGCAGCCCGGCGTCGGCCAGGGCGCGGGCGAAGGCCTGGGCGGCCGCGAGGGAGGGGTCGTCGTACCGGTGCCAGCCGTCGGCCTCGCGGCCGCCGTCGACCATGAGCGCGGTGATGGGGCTGACGATGTCGTCGCGGACGTAGTCGCGGCGCCAGGCCGGGTTGTCGGCAGGGCCGCTGAACAGGGAGTCGTCGTAGCGCACGCGGACCCGCCCCCTGCCCCCGAGGGCGTCTGCCACGGCGGCGGCGAGGCTCGCCACGTCCGCGCGCGGCGGGTAGGTGCCGGCGGCCTCCTCGGGCGTGGGCGTGGTGCTCGCGAGGTAGGGGTCGCCGCCCCCGACGAGGACGACCTCGCGCGGGCCCTGACCGCGTACGACGCGCGTGGTGAACCGGGCGTTCGGACCCAGCGTCTGGAGGGTCGCCGCGGCGGTGAGGACCTTGGTGGTCGAGGCCGGGATGAAGGTGCCCGGGCCGGTGGCCCACCCGGTGCCGTCACCGTCGAGGCTGCCGACCGCGACGTTGACGCGGCGGCCGAGGTCGGGGTCGCGCAGCGGGCGTCGCAGGGCCCGCTCGACCGCGGCGACGTCGACCTCGCCGGGCTCTGCCGCCGCGACGGCGGGCGTCGGGGCATCCCAGTCGGGCAGGTCGAGCCCGGCCGGGGGCGGGACGGCCTGCGGCTCGGACGCCGGGTCGGCGACCAGCCACGGCAGGTGCCGTGGCCCGACCTCGAAGCGATGGGCGGCCACCGCGCCGGCGAGCAGCGCGACGACCAGCAGGACGGGCAGCCAGTGGGCGACGCGACCGGGACCGCGGGGGTGGTCTCGGTCACGCCGGGCGTTCGGGGGCTGGCTCACTTCGCGCATCGGGGCCATTGTGCGCGACACTGCTACCAGACAAGGCCGTGGCGTCCACGTGAGAAGCAGTCGGGCGCCGATGACGTGGAGGAATGACGTGCTCGAGTTCGACGTGGTGGTGGAGATCCCCAAGGGGGAGCGCAACAAGTACGAGGTCGACCACGAGTCCGGCCGCATCCGCCTCGACCGCATGCTCTTCACGTCGACGGCCTACCCCGCCGACTACGGCTTCATCGAGGACACCCTCGGCCAGGACGGCGACCCGCTCGACGCGCTCGTCATCCTGCAGTCGCCGACCTTCCCCGGCTGCCTCATCAAGTGCCGCGCGATCGGCATGTTCCGCATGACCGACGAGGCCGGCGGCGACGACAAGGTGCTGTGCGTCCCCACCGAGGACCCGCGCCTGGAGCACATCCGCGACATCAACCACGTCTCCAAGTTCGACCGCCTGGAGATCCAGCACTTCTTCGAGGTCTACAAGGACCTCGAGCCCGGCAAGTCCGTCGAGGGTGCCGACTGGGTCGGCCGCGCCGAGGCCGAGGCCGAGGTCCGCGCGTCGTTCGAGCGGTTCAAGACCGAGGGCCACGGCCACTGAGCCTGCGGTCTTGACGCGGACCTGACTCACCCCTCCCAGCCGAGCAGGTCCTCGGCCCGCAGCACCTCCCGCGGCACGCCGAACGCGTCGACGAGGTCGACGGCGAGTGGGCGCAGCTTGCGGCACAGGTCGTTGATCTCGCGGCTGATCGCCTTCGACCGCGGGCTGGAGAGCCGCCCGTGCTCCATGAACCAGCCCCGGTCGGCCTCGATGACGCTGAGCGCGTGGAGGTCGCACAGCAGGTTGAGCGCGACCTTGAGGTCGCCGTCGGGCAGGGCAGCCGTCCTGCTGACGAACGCCTCGTGCACCAGCCTGTCCACGTGGGCCCGCGCCGTGGCGATGACGTGGTCCTGCACCCGGGAGAAGACGACGCCGGGGTTCATGCCGTCGTCGATGCCGCGCTTGAGGCGTCGGGCGACGCCGGCGAGGCGGTGCTCCTCGCGGAAGCGGAGCATGGCGAGCTGGTAGTTGGGGTCGAGCAGGCCGGCCTCCTGGTCCCACTGGTCACCGCCGGGGAGCAGGTCGCGGATCGACTGGAACAGCTTGTGCACGGCCGTCTTCTCCACGACCGTCTCGACGGCCACGCCCGCGACGAACCGCACCATGCCGAACTGGTCGAGGTCGGAGAAGTCGCTGGAGTAGTCGGTGAGCAGGCCCTTGGCGACCAGCTGCAGCAGCACGTGGTTGTCGCCCTCGAAGGTGGTGAAGACGTCGGTGTCGGCCTTGAGCGCGGCGAAGCGGTTCTCGCTGATGTAGCCCGCGCCGCCGCACGCCTCGCGGCACTCCTGGATCGTGCGGGTGGCGTGCCAGGTGCCGATCGCCTTGGTGCCGGCCGCCCGCGACTCCAGCAGCCGGCGCGCCTGCTCGTCGGCCGTGGTGCCGGAGAACACGTCGTGCAGGTCGGCGGCCACGACGTCCTGGGCGAAGTGGAGGGCGTACGTGTGCGCCAGCAGCGGCAGCAGCCGGCGCTGGTGCATGCCGTAGTCGAGCAGCAGCTCCTCGTGCTGGTCGCTCGACGCCTCGAACTGGCGGCGGCGGGTGGCGTAGTGGACCGCGATGGTGAGTGCCACCTTGGCGGCGTTGATGCCGGCGCCCCCGACGCAGACCCGCCCCTGCACCAGCGTCCCGAGCATCGTGAAGAACCGCTTGTTGGGGTTCTCGATCGGTGAGAGGTAGCGGCCCTCCGGGGTGACCTCGGCGAACTGGTTGAGCAGGGCCGTGCGCGGGACGCGTACGTGGTCGAACCAGATGTGGCCGTTGTCGACGCCGTTGAGGCCCATCTTGGGCCCGCAGTCCTCGATCCGCACGCCGTCCACGACCTCCCCGTCGCGCCGCAGCCGGACGACGAAGGCATGCACCCCGTGGGCCTCGCCGGCCACCTCGAGCTGGGCGAAGACCACCGCCAGCTCGGCGTGGGCGGCGGCGTTGCCGATGTAGTCCTTGCGACTGGCGTCGTCGGGGGTGTGGATGACGAACTCGCCCGCCTCGGCGTCGTACGTCGCGGTGGTGCCGATCGCCTGCACGTTCGAGCCGTGGCCGAACTCGGTCATCGCGAACGAGCCGAGCAGGCGGCCGCTGACGAGGTCGGCGAGGTAGGCGTCGTGGTGGTGCTGGGTGCCCAGCTGCAGGATCGCCCCGCCGAAGAGGCCGAACTGCACGCCCACCTTGGTCAGCACCGACAGGTCGCCGAAGGCGAGGGTCTCGAACGCCGCCACCGAGGCGCCGATGTCGCCACCCCCGCCGTGCGCCTCGGGGAACCCCATCCCCGTCTGCCCGGTCGCCGCCATGTCGAGCACGACCTCGAGCACCCGCTCGCGGAACTGCGCGCGCGGCATCTCGTCGGCGTCGAGCAGGATCTGGCGCTGCTCGACGAGGTTGCGGCGGACCAGGTCGCGCACCTCGCCGTAGGTGCCGTCGAGCAACCGGCGCAGCGCCTCGACGTCGACCACGGGCTGCTCGTAGCCCGGCGCGTCGGCATGGACCGCGCCCGGGTCCTGCGGCGGTTCCGTCGCTTCCTCCGGGGTGACGTCGGGCAGCTGGTCGTCGATCGCGGGAACCTCGTCGGTGGCCATGGGGCCCAACCTACGGCCGAAAGCCTGCAAGCGGCCTCGTGGCACCGCCCTTCGAAGGTACGGTCGCGAGGTGATCACCGTGGGGGCCGACCCCGAACGCCTGCCGTACGGCTATGCGATCGTCGGCGCCCAGAAGGCCGGTACGTCGCTGCTCGCCGACACCCTCAACGAGCACCCGGGCGTCTGCGCCCCGCCCCACCGGGCCGCCCACTACTTCGACGACGAGGGCGTCGACTGGGAGCACCCGGACTACGAGCGCGACTACACCGCGCCGGGGTGCGGCGCCGGCGAGCTCGTCGTCGGCGATGCCAGCGCCACGTACATCTTCTGGCCCGGCGCCCTGGAGCGGATGCAGCGCTACAACCCGGACATGCCGCTCATCGCGATCTTCCGCGACCCGATGGAGCGGTTGTTCTCCCACTGGATGATGCTGCGCGCGCGCAGCGACAACTGGGGCGACTGGGCCGACATGCTCGCCAGGATGCGTACGCTCGCCCGGCGCGGACCGAGCTCCCGACCGGGACGCGACGGGAGCGCACGGGCGCGCTGGCAGGACCTCACCGGGATCTCCCGCGGCTTCTACGGCGAGCAGCTGCGGCGCGGCTTCGCGCTGTTCGAGCGCGACCGGTGGCTCCTGCTCGAGACGCACGAGCTCACCGACTCCTACGCCGCCACCATCGACCGGGTCACCGACTTCCTGGGCCTGCCGCGCTTCGACGGGGTGCCGCCGATGCGCGTGCCCGAGCCGACGCCTCCCGTCCGGGGCAGCGCCCCCAGCGGCGAGGAGATCCTCGCGCTCGCGCGGCTGCACGCCGAGGACCTCGACGAGTTCTCGTCGCTCTGCGACCTCGACGTCTCCCACTGGCCCACCCGTCGCATCCTCGCCGGCGACCTCGACCCGGCCGTGGTGGCCGCCGGGTTCGCGAGCAGGCTGCGACCGCTCTGACGTCAGGGGCGCGCGTAGAAGTTCGGCGTGCGCCAGTAGTACATGGACTCCTGGCTGACGTTGCGACCCGTACGCGGCGCGTGGATGATCTGGCCGCCACCGATGTAGAGGGCGACGTGGTAGATCGAGCTCGGGCTGCCGGAGGAGCTCCAGAAGACCAGGTCGCCGGGGCGCAGGTCGGTGCGACGGATCGACCGCGACTGGGTGTACTGGGCGACGGAGTAGTGCGGGAGGTACTTGCCGCCGCGAGCCCATGCAGCCGAGGTCAGGCCCGAGCAGTCCCAGGCGTTGGGTCCAGCGGCGCCCCACTTGTACGGCTTGCCGATCTGGGCGCGGGCGAAGGCGATGGCGGCCTCGGCGTTGCCGGTCGGCGGCGGAGCCGGCGCGGGCTCGGGAGCCGGCGTGGGCTCGGGAGCCGGGGTCGGGCTGGGAGTGGGCGTCGGCGTGGGCGAGGGGGCCGGCGGGGGCTCGGGAGCCGGGCTCGGGCTGGGAGCCGGGGTGGTCGTC
>JAJPEO010000360.1 GCA_021166815.1 Nocardioides sp. | reverse complement strand
GCGCCGTCACCGCCCAGGCCGCGCTCGCCGAGGGCGTGGCGCCGGCCGACCTCGAGCAGCTCGTCGAGCAGGCGACCACCGGTGGCCCGGCGTACGACCTCACCCGCGGCGAGGCCTCGAACGAGCAGCTCGACGCCGGAGCCTCCCTGGTGGCCGGGCAGGCCGGCCTCTTCATGCTCTTCACCGTCAGCTTCGGCGTCACCAGCCTGCTGCTCGAGCGCGACACCGGCACCCTGGCCAGGCTGCGGTCGATGCCGATCCCGGGCTGGGTGATCGTGGCGTCGAAGGCCCTGGTCAGCGTCGTCCTCGGAGTCGTGGCCACCGGCATCCTGCTCACGCTCGGGAGCGTGCTCTTCGACGCCGACTTCGGGTCGGTCCCGGCCGTCGCGCTGCTGGTGCTGTGCGCGGTGACCGCCGGTACGTCGGTGATGTTCCTGATCGTGCGCGTGGCGCGCACCGCCGAGCAGGCGGGTGTCGCCACCTCGATCGTGGCGCTCGTCCTCGGCATCGCGGGCGGGGCCTTCTTCCCCATCAGCTCGGCGGGCTCCGCCTCGGTCCTGCTCGACCTCAACCCGGTCGCCGCGATGCTGCGCGGCCTCGGGACCACCTCGGGTGGTGGTGGGCTGGCCGACATCGGCGTGCCGGTGGCGATCATGCTCGGCTTCGCCGCGGTGATGGTGACCGCCTCGCGGCTGGTCCCCGACCGGGGAGCGCTCGCATGAGGGCGCCGAGCGGGGCTGCGGTCGGCAACGCCCTCACCCTGGCCGGGACCGAGCTGCGGCTGTTCCTGCGCGACCGCTCCAACCTCTTCTTCGCGTTCGTCTTCCCGCTGATGCTGGTGCTCATGATCGGCCTGCAGTTCGGCGAGGGGGCCAGTGCGGGCCGGGTCGCCGTCAGCGGCGCCGACACCGCCCTGCGGTCAGGTCTGGTCGGTGGGCTGGAGGCCCGCGACGTGGTGGTCAGCGAGCCCGCGTGGGACGACGCGCTCGAGCTGCTGGCCCGCGGCCGGCTCGACGTCGCCATCCGGGTCGACGACGCCGACGCGTCGTCGTACGACTCCGGCGACCCGCTCAGCCTCGAGGTCGTCCGTGGCACCTCTGCGAACGCGCAGGTCGTCGAGCAGGACGTGCGCGTGGCCGTGGAGGCGCTGCGGGCCACGCGCAGCCGCCTGCTCGCCCTGGAGCAGGCCGGTGTCCCCCCCGACCGTGCCCGCGCGGCCCTCCACACCGCCGAGGACGACCTGAGCGCACCGCGGCTGGACGTGCGCTACGTCGACGAGCTGAGCGAGGAGTTCGCCGGTCTCGGCCAGTTCGAGTTCGGCGCCTCGGGACAGCTGCTGCTCTTCGTCTTCCTCAGCACGCTCGCCGGCTCGACCACCCTCATCCAGGCGCGACGCCTCGGCGTCGTCAGCCGGATGCTCGCGGGACCGATGACCGCCGGCCAGGTCGTGGCCGGCCAGGTCCTGGGGCGATGGGCGATCGGCCTCTTCCAGGGCGGCTACATCATGCTGGCCTCCAGCCTGCTCTTCGGCGTGGGCTGGGGCAGCCTGCCGCTCGCCCTGCTGGTCCTCCTGCTCTTCAGCCTGGTCGCCTCGGGGGCGGCGATCCTGGTCGGCACCCTGCTCGAGAACGAGGGGGCGGCTGGTGGCGCCGGCATCGGGGCCGGGCTGGTGCTAGCCGCGCTGGGCGGCTCGATGTTCCCGCTGGAGCTGTTCCCCGACACCCTGCGCGCGGTCTCGCGGGTCACGCCCCACGCGTGGGCCTACGACGCCCTGGCCGAGCTGCAGCGGCGCGGCGGAGGCCTGCTCGACGTGCTGCCGCAGCTGGGTGTCCTCGCTGCGATGGCGGTGCTGCTCGCGGCGCTCGGCGCCTGGTCGTTGCGGCGCAGCCTGGCGCGTGCGATGTGAGGGCGGTCAGCTCGCGGTGGGAGGGTCCAGCGGGCCCATCGCGGACTCCTTGATCAGTCCGCTCACCAGCTTCTGGCCGGTGCCGATGGTCTCGGTCAGGTTCTTGAGCGCGAGGTCGTGGTTGCCGGCCTCCAGGGCCCACTTCGTCACCGCCATGCCCTGCAGCAGCGAGTCGTTGATCTCCACGGCCTGGCGGTGCAGCAGCTCGCGCTGGACCTGCGCGACGCGGGCGGCGTCGGCGCGGCGCAGGCGGTCGGAGGTGTCGCCGAGCAGGAAGCCCGCGAGCAGGAGGGGGACGATGCGGGCCACCCAGCCGAGGGTGGTGAGCCGGACGTCGGCGAGCTCCACCCAGGTCAGCAGGGCCGCCAGCGCGACCACCGCCGCGACCACCCCGGCCGCGCGCCCGTAGGCCAGCGCGGCGAGGCTGATGGGGACGACGTAGAGCATCGTGATGCCCACGGCCGCGTCGTTGCCCAGCATGATGCGCAGGCCGGTGACGAGCACGAACATCCCGGCCATCCCGGCCAGCGCGACCTCGGGGCGGCGGGTGAACCAGGGGACGTACGTTGCCGGGGGCTCGGGGGAGGAGGCCATCCCTCAAGTCTGCGGTGGCGAGGCGGCCGGGCACAGGGACTTTCGACCCGGTCCCGGGGGGTGGTCCGCCCCGCCGGCCCGAGCACAGAGCGGCTGCGGGTGTCGGCGCTCCGTGGCAGGGTGCGGGCATGGATCTCGACGAGTTCGTGGACGGGCTGGACTACCCGATGTACGTCGTGACGACGGCGCTCGGCGACGAGCGGTCCGGGTGCCTGGTGGGTTTCGGCACCCAGGTGAGCATCGACCCGGCCCGTTTCCTGGTGTGCATCTCCCAGGCCAACCACACCCATGCGCTGGTGCTCGAGGCCGACCACGTCGCCGTGCACCTGCTGCGCGCCGACCAGCACGACGTGGCCGAGCTCTTCGGCGGCGAGACCGGCGACGACGTCGACAAGTTCGAGCACTGCGCGTGGTCGCCGGGACCCCAGGGCGTGCCCGTGCTCGACGACTGCGCGCGCGTGCTGGTGGGCCACGTGATCGAGCGCCACGACCTCGGCGACCACACCGGCCTGCTCCTCGAGCCGGTCGCGCAGGAGGCCCGCGAGGGCGAGCCCGGCCTCACCTTCCAGCAGGTCGAGCACATCGACCCCGGGCACGACGCCTGAGGCCGCCGTGCCCGTCCTGATCCCCGAGGAGCCCGAGCTCGTCAACGACGCCGAGCGCGAGGTGTGGGCCCGACTGCGTGACACGCTCGGCGACGACGACGTCCTCATCGCCTCGTTCCGCGTGACCGACCAGACCAAGGACCACGAGGCGGACTTCGTCGTGCTGATGCCCGACGTCGGCATCGTCGTGGTCGAGGTCAAGGGCGGGCCGGTCTGGTTCGACGACGCGACGTTCTGGATGCGCCGCGGCGGGCGTGAGGTGCGCATCGACCCCGAGGAGCAGGTCCGCCTGACGAAGTACGCCCTGCGCGACTACGTCCGCCACGACCCTCGCTGGGGATCTCGCACCCACGTCGCATGGAGCCAGGCCATCGTCGTGCCGCACGCCTCTTTCCCCGAGGACTTCGCCACCCCGCGCGTCCCGCGCTGGTCGCTGCACGACCGCGACGAGCAGGACCACCTCGTCGGCCGCCTGCGGCAGAACGCGACCTTCGGCCGCCAGGGCAAGGAGCCGCCCACCGCCGAGGAGGTCGACCTCGTCGTCGAGATCCTGCGGGGACGCGGCTCGACCAGCCCTGACCCGGTGGCAGCCGCAGCCGCCCGCGAGAGTGCCGTACGACGCCTGACCGACGAGCAGTCGACGCTGCTCAAGGTCGCCCGGCTGCTCAACCGCATCGAGGTGCGCGGCGGGGCGGGGTCGGGCAAGACGGTGCTGGCCCTGGCCCAGGCGCGCGAGCTCACGCGCGGCGACCCTGCCCACGACCGCCCGCCGCAGCGGGTCGCGCTGATCTGCTACTCCCTCGGCCTCGCCGAATACCTCCGTCGCGAGGTCGCGACGTGGCCGCGCCGACAGCGCCCGGCGTACGTCGGCACCTGGCACGGCCTGGGCCGGCTGTGGGGCGCGCCCGACGGGGACCGCCAGGACAGCGACTTCTGGGAGAACCGACTGCCCGCCCAGATGGCCGACCTGGCCGCCGGCCTGGCGCACAACGAGAAGTTCGACGCGATCGTGGTCGACGAGGCCCAGGACTTCGCCGAGTCCTGGTGGATGCCGTTGCTCGGTGCCCTGCGTGATGAGGAGGAGGGCGGGATCTTCGTCTTCTCCGACGAGAACCAGCGCATCTTCGCCCGCTTCGGCCGGCCCCCGGTGACGCTGGTGCCGCTCGTGCTCGACCACAACCTGCGCAACACCAGGCAGATCCACGACGCGTTCTCCCCGCTCGCCCCCTCACGGATGTATGCGCGAGGTGGCGACGGCGTCGACGTGCGCTTCGTCCCTTGCTCCGTCGAGGACGCGATCGTGACCGCCGACGACTGTGTCGACGCGTTGCTCGACGACGGCTGGCGGCCCCAGGACGTGTGCCTGCTGACCACCGGCCACCGCCACCCCGTGCAGGTCGAGCGCACCGACTTCCACGACCAGGAGGGCTACTGGCGCACCTGGTGGGACGACGACGTCTTCTACGGCCACGTCCTGGGTTGCAAGGGCCTCGAGCGCCGCGCTGTCGTGCTGTGCCTCAACGAGGACGGCTCGCGCGACCGGGCCCGCGAGCGGCTCTACGTCGGCATGTCGCGCGCCACCGACGCGCTCGTGGTGGTCGGTGACCCCGAGACGGTCGTGCGGGTCGCCGGCCCCGACGTCGCGAGGCGGTTGGGGATCGGCTGAGGGCCCCGCCGGGCTCGTCCGAGCGGCCCGGTGACGTCAGCCCCAGTCGCTGCCGCGACCGCGCTTGGTCTCGCCGCGGCGCTTCTTCGCCTCGAGGCGGCGTCGCTGCGAGCCGCGGGTCGGCTTCGTCGGGCGACGCGGCGCCGGGGGCGGCTGCGCCGCCTCCCGGACCAGGTCCGCCAGGCGGTCGCGGGCAGCCCTGCGGTTGTCGAGCTGGGTGCGGTGCTCGCTGGCAGCGATGGTCAGCACCCCCGCCGAGAGCCGCGGCGCCAACGCGGTGAGCAGGCGCTCGCGCATGGCTGGAGTGAGCGACGGCGACCCGGCGACGTCCCAGGACAGCTCGACCCGCGAGTCGGTGGTGTTGACGCCCTGCCCGCCCGGACCGGACGAGCGCGAGAAGCGCTCGCTCAGCTCGCCCGCGGGGATCGCGAGGCGACGGGTGACGACCAGGTCCGGCACGGGGCCATCATGCCGCGCGGCTGTGCCTCCGGCCGGGGTCCCCGCGGCTGCCGCGATACTGGGGGCATGTCCGAACCCGCATCCGGCGAGCCGTGCGTGGCGCTGGTCCCGATCTTCCGGCAGCTCACCCTCGAGCAGCAGCGGGAGGTGGCCGCGTACGCCCGTCCGGTCCACGTGGAGCGCGGCGCGACGCTGGTCCGCGCGGGCGAGCCGCAGGCGCGGCTGTTCGTCGTGCACGACGGCCGGGTCAAGCTCTCCACGACCAACGCGGAGGGCAGGGAGACGATCCTGAAGGTGCTCCAGCCGGGCGAGGTGGCCGGAGAGGTGTGGTTCCTCACGGGTGATCGCCCCGAGCAGGACTGCGTCGCGCTGGAGGACTCCCGGATGTGCGTGTTCGAGCACGACGTCCTGGCCAAGCTGCTGCGCAAGTACCCCGACATCGGGGAGGCGATGCTGAGGTCCCTGGCCGAACGGCTCTCCAGCGCCGAGCGGATGCTCGTCGCCAGGACGCTGGCCGACGTGGGCGCACGGGTGGCGGCGTACCTGCTCGACCTGCCGGCGACCTGGGGCGCGGACGGGATCGCGACGGTGCGGTTGCCGCTCGCCAAGAAGGACGTCGCCACGCTGCTCGGCACGTCGCCGGAGACGTTGAGCCGTCGACTGGCGACCTTCGAGGGCAACGGCTTCATCCGGGTCCGGGGAGCGGAGGTCGACATCCTCGACGCCGGTGCCCTCGACCTGCGTGCCCGGGGCGCCTGAGCACCGCCCCAAACCTCGCGGACCCGACCTGTGGACGTCCACGGTCGGGATGGTCCGCGACCGTCCACAGGTCACCTGCCGGGGCTTGTCGGCCCGGCCGGGCGAACCGTTGGCTGGGCCCATGTCCTGGGAGACCACCACGCCAGCACCCGGCCCGTCCGGCCCGAGGGAACCCATCGAACTGGCCGAGACCGGGCCGGCTCAGCACCTCGACGCGCACGTCGTCGCCCGGCTCGCAGACGTGCTGCCGCCGTGGGCCTGGGCGAGGTGGTCGGCCCGCCGTGCCCTGCTCCTCGACACCCCCGGAACCGTCGCCGGAGCGCGCCACCGCTCGTGCCTGCGCATGGTCACCGAGGCCTTCCATCCCGACCTCGTCGAGGAGTGCCACGAGCTCGGGACGCACCTGGCGCGGGCCACCGAGCGGGTGCGACGCGAGTCCTGGGTGTTCCGCCAGTGGCTGCTGCACGAGCGCGGCGCGCTCGCGGCGTGGCTCGAGGTGCACGCCGAGCGGTCCGTACGCCCCCGGCTCGACCTCGCTCGTCACTGGGTGCAGGCGCCGATGGGCGGCCACCGCCTCGGGGGCCGGGCCGACGGTCGGCAGCGCGTGTTCGACCTCGCCGGACAACGCTGGTGCGACGTCCTCGACCTCGGCGCCGACGCGGCGGGCGAGGGGTGGGTGATCGGCCGGCTGGTCTCCAGCAGCGAGCCCGGCGTGCGGGTGTTCGACCAGGCGCCGCTCCCGGTGCCGTCAGCGGTCGCCCACCGGGTCGCGCGTGCGGAGCCCGGCGCATGGCTGGGGGTGCTGGCCGACGCGGTCTGCTGCGGCAGCCTGGACCCCGGTGACCTCCTGCTCGCCCAGGGGTCGAGCTTCACCGACGTGCCCGCCCTGTCCCGCTCGGCGGCCCGACGTCTCCTGCGCCTCGCGGTGTCGGGCACCGTGCCGCCGCAGGACGCCGCCCTGGTCGCGGCGGCGCTGCTCGCCGTCCGTGGTGACCTGCACGCAGCCGAACGGCACCTGCTCACGACAGGGTGGGCGCACCTGCTCCCCGAGCCCGCCCGGGCCCTTCTCGTGCGCGGGCCCACCGTCGCTGGTCAGGCACAGCGGGGAGACGACGTCAGCGGCTCCGCTGGGCGACGCGGAGGGCGGCCAGCGCGGTGACCATGTCGGTGTACGGCTCGCGCCACGTGGCCAACGCTGCGGCAGCGGCGAGGTTGCCGGCCTCGCGCAGCTCGCCCTCGAGGTCGCGGGCCAGCTCGGCCAGGTCGCGCTGGTGAGCGGCCAAGACCGCGAGGTCGTCGTCCCTGCCCACCTCGCCGACCCGCGCCAACGCCTGCGCCCGGTCGGCCGGCAGGTCCTCCCAGGCTCGGCGTACGAGCTCGGCCACCTCGACGGCCGCCAGGTGCCACGTGTCGCGCGCCGAGTCCGGCGCGACGTGCGGGACCACCGGGGACGAGGTGCGCTGGGCGACCAGCAGCGAGCGCGTGGACTGCATGGGGGAATCTACCTCCGAGTAGGTTGTCCCCATCGTGGCGAACATCACCGCCTCGGGGGAGAGGCGCGAGTGTGATTCGCGCCACGTCGCACGCACACGGCGTGTCGTCGCTATGTTCGAGCGGCAACGCTGCGACCCCCAGGGGCGACGTGCAGCAAGGGCCGCGGCGCGTCCAAGGCTTGTGGGACCAGTGATACTCATGGGACAGTCCGCCAGCGGGAACACACCTCCATACACCAACGGCGGCGAGTTCCCTGAAAACGCCACGGGATGTCGCGCGATTCTTTAGGTTTGGGCTCGCGTCCCCATTCCCGGGGCAGCCGACCCCTGACTCAACGTCACCAACCCCCACGCGAGGCAGACCATGACAAAGGACGCCGTCCAGACTGATCGGGCCCCGGGCCGGTCAGTCGCCGGCTGGCCGCTGCGCCGCAAGATGGCGTTGGCGCTGGCCGTGCCGCTCCTGCTCGCCACGATCTTCGGTGGACTGCGTGTCCTGGGTGACTGGAGTGACTCCACCAGCGCTGCCACCAGCGCGAAACAGATCACCGTGCTGGACCCCGCGGTCCGCTACCTCACGGCCGCGGAGACGGCCATGGTCGCTGCCCAGTCCAAGGGTGGCACCTCCCAGGGCGACCTCAGCGACGCCGTGGACGACCTCGAGGCCGCTGCGGCGGACCTCGAGTCGGCCGCGGACTCCGCCGAGCTCAACGGCCTCCAGGCCGCTCACGTGGCCTCGCTGCTCGATCTGAGCCAGTCGACGCGCGGCGAAGGGGCGATGAGCCTCGGGGCCGCGACCTGGATCGCGCAGGCGCGCCAGCTCGAGTCGGGCGTCACCCAGCTCATCAGCAGCCTCAACGCTGCCCTCGACCCCCCCGAGCCGCGTCTCGAGCAGCTCTCCCAGGCCTTGAGCGGCCGCCTCTCGCTGGCGATGCAGCAGGCGCTCGTCGCCAACGCCGACCGCGGCGCATCGGCTTCGCAGGAGCTCTACTCCGAGCTCGGTGTCGAGGCCGCGGCCATCGACCGACTCGCCGGCTCCATCGAGGGCGCCGAGGCCGAGACGGCCGCGCTGCGCACCGCCAACGTCCGCCACGCCGGGCAGGTCCGCGACGGATCGGCCACCAACCTCGACGGCCGCGACGCCTACCTGCCCTACGACGCGATCACGGACACGCTGCTCACCGGGGTCGACAAGTCCCTCAACGACGCCGCCTCCTCCGCCCGCAACAGCGCCCTGCTCAACGCCCTGATCACGGCCCTGGCCCTGGTCGGCACCATCGTCCTGGCGCTCTTCATCACCAAGCTGCTGCTCGACCCGATCGGCCGCGTCCGTGAGGGCGCCCTCGCCGTGGCACGCCAGAAGCTCCCCGACGCGGTTGCCCGCATCCGCGCCGGTGAGGAGCCCGAGGAGATCCGCCCGATCGACGTCCACACCAACGAGGAGATCGGACAGGTCGCCCGGGCGGTCGACGACCTCCACCGCCAGGCCATCCACCTCGCCTCCGGTGAGGCCCAGCTCCGCCAGACCGTGAACGCCATGTTCGTCACGCTCTCGCGACGCTCGAACTCGCTGGTCAACCAGCAGCTCGCCCAGATCGAGCGCCTGGAGCAGGACGAGGAGGACCCGAAGCGCCTGGAGAGCCTGTTCCGGCTCGACCACCTCGCCTCGCGCATGCGCCGTACGGCTGACTCGCTGCTGATCCTGGCCGACGCCCCCAGCCGTGCCGCCGGCTCCTTCAGCCTGACCGTCGGTGAGGCGCTGCAGGCCGCGACCTCGGGCGTGCAGGACTACCAGCGCGTCCAGATCCTCACCCACATGGGCACCCGGATCAACGAGGACGCCGCAGCCGACGTCGTGCACCTGCTGACCGAGCTGGTGGACAACGCCCTGACCTTCTCCCCGCCCTCGGAGGCCGTGCGCCTCAACGCCACGCTCAGCGCGGACGGCGCCACCATCACGGTGGTCGACTCCGGCCTGGGCGTCCCGGACGCCGAGCTCCAGCAGCTCAACGCCGACCTCGCCCACGGCGCGGAGGCGTCGCCCGAGACCGCCCGGCGCATGGGCCTGTTCGTGGTGTCGCGCCTCTCCGAGCGCCACGGGATCCAGGCGCGGCTGTCCAAGAACCCCGAGGGCGGCATGACCGCCACGGTGGTGCTGCCCCCGGCGATCCTCCCGGAGCTGCCCCAGAGCGGCCGGGACACCAAGCCCGCAGAGCCGGCCGCCGCTCCGGCCCAGGTGGTGGAGGCCCCGGAGGCTCCCGCCGCAGAGGCCGAGCAGCCCACGCGTCGCCTCAACCGTGCCGAGCGCGCGGCGGTCAAGGCCGCTGAGAAGGAGGCCGCCGAGAAGGAGGCCGCGGCACGCGCCGAGACGACCGCTGCGCCGGCGTCCGCGCCTCGTGCGGACGACCTGCTCCGTGCTCCCGAGGTGACCCCGGACCGCCCGCCGCTGGAGACCTTGGTGCCCCGCCGCGAGCCGGGCGCGAACATGCCGCGCACGGGTGCCGACGCGTTCCTGCCGCCCGAGACCTCGTCCGCGACGGGGCCGCTGTTCGGCAAGCGGTCGACACCTGCGCGATCCACGACGCCCGCGTCGACCGACGCCTCCGCCGGCGACGCCGCGGCGTCCGGTGGTGGCCTCGCCGAGGGTGCCGAGAAGGTCGCGCGCGTCGTCCCGATCACTGCGCTCGCCGCACGTCAGCGCCAGCAGGGCGCCGAGGAGCAGGCCCCCGTCGAGGAGCCCGCTGCTGAGGAGCCGACTGCTGAGGAGCCGACTGCCGAGGAGCCGGCTGCCGAGGAGCCCGCTGCCGAGGAGCCTGCCGTCGAGGCGGCCGCCGAGGAGGCGACCGCTGACACGCCGGTCGAGGAGCCTGCCGAGCAGGACTCCGAGCCCCGCGTGGACGCCAACGACCCCCTGGGCCTGGGCTCACCTGCACCCGTCGCTGAGGAGCCCGTCGCCGAGGAGCCGGTCGCCGAGGAGCCGGTGGCCCAGGAGCCGGTGGCCCCTGTCGCGATGGCGCAGGACGCCGAGCCGCAGGTGGACGTCAACGACCCGCTGGGCCTGGGCTCGTCGTCGCCCGCTCCCGCGGAGCCCGTCGTCCCAGAGCCTGTCGTGACCGAGTCCGTCGTCTCGCACCCGGTCGCGGACGAGCCCGTCGTTCCGGAGCCCGTGGTCGAGGAGCCTGCTGCTGCAGAGCCCGTGGTCGAGGAGCCCGCCGCCGCGGAGGCGACGCCTCCGCCGCTGGCCGGTGGCCTGCCCACCCGCACCCGTGGCGCGGCCCCCGAGATCAACCGCGACATGCCCGGCCTGCCGCCCAGCTCCGGCGAGGCCTCCCGGTCGGGCGGTGACTCACCCATCTTCAAGTCCATGCGTTCGGGGTGGCTGGCCACGCCGGGCGAGGGTGAGTGGCACCAGACCGAGGTCGACCGTGGATGGGAGCGTGCCGAGGAGGTCGCGGAGGAGACGCCCGTCGTCGAGTCCACCTCGGCAGGACTTCCGCGACGACAGCCCGGACAGCGCCTGGTTCCGGGTAGCGTGACCCAGCCGACCGGCGCCAAGACTCGTGACCCTGAAGCGATCCGTCGTCGACTCCAGGCCCACACTGCTGGAGTCAAGCGCGGACGCGCAGCCAACAGTTCCACTCAGCACACGGAAGCAGGCCAAGCATGAGCCACGACAACACCACTCCCGCCCCGGGTGACGACCGCGATCTCGACTGGGTGATGTCGAAGTTCGTGGAGGACGTCCCCGACGCCGCCCACGCCATCCTCGTGTCCGCCGACGGCCTGCTGATGGCCTCGAGCACCAGCATCCCGGGTGAGCGCGCCGAGCAGGTGGCGGCGGTCTCCTCCGGCCTGGCCAGCCTCGCGGTGGGCGCTGCCCGCCTCTTCGAGGGCGGCGCGGTGATGCAGACCATCGTCGAGATGGAGATGGGCTTCCTGATGCTCATGAGCGTCGGCGACGGCTCCAACCTCACGGTGCTGACGACCGAGGAGGCCGACATCGGCCAGGTGGGCTACGAGATGGCGCTCCTGGTCGACCGCGTCGGGCAGATGATCGAGGCCCAGGCCCGCGTGGGCGCCGGGAACTGACGGAGCTTCCATGACGAACTCACACGATCACGACCCCGACGAGGCCCCTCGTCCGCGGCTGATCCGTTCCTACACCATCACCTCCGGCCGCACCGCGGCCGCTGTGGACCTGCCGATGGAGGCCACGCTGCGCCTCCAGGCTGGCGCCGAGGGGCCCGTGCTGAGCCCCGTCGCCGCCCAGGTCCTGGAGGTGTGCGACCGACGTTCGGTGGCAGAGGTCTCGGCCCTCACCAAGCAGCCGATCGGTGTGACGCGCGTTCTCCTGGGCGACCTGATCGAGCAGGGGCTCATCAGGATCCAGGCGACGATCACCGAGAAGACCTCGACCGATGAGCGTCTGGAGCTCATGGAAAGGACACTCCGTGGACTCCGGAACTACTGAGAAGGCCCAGCGTCAGGCTGCCTCCACGAAGATCGTCGTCGCCGGCGGCTTCGGCGTGGGCAAGACGACGCTGGTGGGCGCGGTCTCCGAGATCGACCCGCTGCGCACCGAGGCCCTGGTGACCAACGAGTCCGAGGGCGTCGACGACCTGTCCGCGGTGCCCACCAAGGCGACGACCACGGTGGCCATGGACTTCGGCCGCCTCACGCTCGCCGAGGACCTGGTCCTCTACCTGTTCGGCACGCCCGGGCAGCGGCGCTTCTGGTTCATGTGGGACGACCTGTGCCGCGGCGCCATCGGCGCGATCGTGCTGGTCGACGTGGCCCGCCTGGACGAGTCGTTCTCCCCGCTGGACTACTTCGAGTCCAAGGGCATCCCGTTCATCGTGGCCGTCAACGAGTTCGACGGCGTGCCGCGCTACCCCGCCGAGGAGATCGCGGCGGCGCTCGCGCTGCCGGACTCGGTGCCGATCATCAGCCTCGACGCCCGTGACCGCGAGCAGGCCAAGGGTGCCCTGGTCAAGATCACCGAGTACGCCCTCCTGCGTCTGCGTGAGTCGCTGGCTGCGAACGCGAACTGAGGAACGATGAAGCGATCACACCGCCGGGTCGCCGGCGCGGCGCTGAGCGCCCTGATGCTGACCTCCCTCGTCGCCTGTGGTGACGAGGAGGCCGCCAACGGCGACGCCCTCAGCAGGGTCGAGCTGATCTACGACGGCGCGCTCACGGTGTGCACGGACATCCCGTACGAGCCGTTCGTCTACCGGGTCAACGGCCAGGACGCCGGCTTCGACATCGACATGGCCAAGGCGATCGCCGACGACCTCGAGGTCCAGCTCGACGTCATCGACCACGACTTCGGCGCGATCGAGGACGGCGAGGCGCTCAACACCGACGTGTGCGACGTGGCGATCTCGGCGATCACCATCACCGGCGAGCGGGCCCGCGTGCTCGACTTCTCCAGCCCGTACTTCAACGCCAACCAGGCGCTGGTCGCCCCCAAGGCGTCCGAGCGCAAGAGCCTCGCGGCCCTCGCCGGACGGCCGGTGGGTGCGCAGGCCGGCACCACGGGAGTGACGTACGTCGGCGACAACGCGCCCAAGGTCAAGATCAAGACGTACGGCGACGCCGCCGCCCTGGTCGACGCCCTGAGCTCGGGTGAGGTGGAGGCGATCGTGCTCGACGCCCCCGCGGCCGTCGAGGTGGTCCGCAGTGCGCCGGAGCTGGCTGTCGTCGCCGAGTTCGACACCGGTGAGCAGTACGGCATGGCGGTCAAGAAGGATGGCAACCTGCCGCTGCTGCGTCGCATCAACAGCGTCCTCGCGGACATCCGCGAGAACGGCACGTACGACGAGATCTACGCCCAGTACTTCAAGGGCTGAGCACTCCGGGCCGGCCGCCGCGCATCAGGGCGCGACGGTGAGGAACAGGAACGACGCGAGCAGCACGAGGTGCACTCCGCCCTGCAACGACTTGGCGCGCCCGGGGACGACCGTGAGGATCGACACCGCGACGGTCATGACCAGCAGCACGATCTGCAGCGAGTCCAGGCCCAGCGTGAGGGGACCCTCGAGCCAGATCGAGGCGACGGCGAGTGCCGGGATCGTCAGGCCGATCGAGGCCATGGCGGACCCGAGCGCCAGGTTGAGGCTGACCTGGACCCGGTCCAGCGCCGCGGCTCGCGTGGCGGCGATGGTCTCGGGCGCCAGGACCAGCAGGGCGATGACGACACCGACGGCCGTGTGGGGGAAGCCCAGTGCCTCGACGCCCGCCTCGATCGCGGGCGACTCCACCTTGGCGAGACCGACGACGGTGACCAGCGAGAGGACCAGCAGCCCGAGGCTCGTGTACGTCGCGCGCAGCGTGGGCGGGTCGGCGTGGCCGTCGGCGTCGGCGTCGACCGGGGTGTGGTCGAGGCCGGTGCCGGGCGTGGTCATCGGTGAGCCGTGCCGGCCGGCCGGGTGCACCGGCAGGAAGAAGTCGCGGTGCCGGATGGTCTGGGTGAAGACGAACATGCCGTAGAGCACCAGCGACGCGATCGCCGCGAACGCCAGTTGGCCCCCGGTGAACTCCGGGCCGGGCTCCGAGCGCGTCACGCTGGGCAGCACGAGGCACACCACCGCGAGCGTGATGACCGTGGCCAGTGCCGATCCGGTGCCCTCGGGGTTGAAGATGGCCAGGTGGTGGCGCAGTGCGCCCACGAGCAGCGACAGGCCGACGATGCCGTTGAGGGTGATCATCACGGCGGCGAAGACAGTGTCACGGGCCAGGGTGCTGGTGTCCTTCTCGGTGGAGACCATCAGCGTCACGATCAGGCCCACCTCGATGATCGTGACGGCCACCGCCAGCACCAGCGAGCCGAACGGCTCGCCCACCTTGTGGGCGACGACCTCGGCGTGGTGGACCGCCGCGAGCACGGCTCCCATGAGCAGCAGGGCGACGAGGGCGAGCACCACGCCCCCGGGGGAGCGCCCCCACGTCAGGGCGAGCGCGACGGCTGCAGCGATCGGGGTCAGCAGGGTCCACGACGGCCTGGGCATGGAAATACCCTAGGGGGGCACCCCTGACGTGGGCCGATCCTGACGCGCGCCTGCCCCCTCAGTCCGCGCTGTTCATCTTCTCCAGCCGCGCCCGCAGCGCTGGGACGCGGTGGCTGTTGCCGGCGAGCGCGACGTACCGCTCGCCGAAGATCGCGAGCAGGGCGTCGTCGAGCCGTCGTACGGCACCCGCGGGGTAGCGGTAACCCATGTGGCGGATGACGGCGTCGGCGTCGACCGAGCTGAGCAGCCCGGAGAGGTCGGCCATCGAGGTGACCCCCAGCTCGAGCAGCAGCCCGGCGATCCAGTCGTAGTGGTCGGTGTGCGACCAGCCGGCGTCGGTGTAGTGCCCGGCCAGGAAGACCGCGAGGTCCTGGCCCGTGATCTGTCCCTCGTCGCCCTCGGCCTCCCGCGCGGGAGCGGCGTCGCGGATGCGTCCTCGGATGGTGGCGAACTCACGGTCGGCCAGCTCGATCAGGCCGGCCGCCAACGTGAAGCGCCGGTCGAGGTCGGCCGTCGCCTCCTCGGGGACGTTGCCCTTGTAGCGGATGTCGTGCTCGAACTCCGCCCAGGCGTGCTGCAGGACCGTGCGGACCTGCACGCTCGCCCGGTGCCCCACCAGCATCTCGGGGGCGGCCTGCCCCGGGTCGACGCGGACCAGCAGGTGGCGGCTGGCGTAGCCGAAGCGCCCGGCCCGGGCGGTCTCCTCGCCGAGGTCGCGGTCGTCGAGGATCGTCAGGGTGTCGTCGAGGAGCTCGGCGACCGCTGCGACGTCGCTGTGGACGTAGGTGATGACGCGGACGCCGATCTGGTCGGTGATCTGCTCCAGCGGGTCGTCGTAGACCACCTGCCCGTCGACGATGCGCGTCGCCTTGGCCGAGAAGGACGCGACGCTCTTGGTGCGTCCGGTGACGCTGAGGTAGTCGATGCCGGCGTCATCGAGCAGGGTCTGCGCGAGGGCGACGTACGCCTCGGTGATCGGGACCAGCTCCGGCTGGCGGGC
This sequence comes from Nocardioides sp., assembly GCA_021166815.1. GTDB lineage: Bacteria > Actinomycetota > Actinomycetes > Propionibacteriales > Nocardioidaceae > Nocardioides. The sequence continues at coordinate 1,817 of JAJPEO010000360.1, read as the reverse complement.
GGCGTACTCGCGCACCGCCTCGCGGACGGGCTCCTGCTGCTGCGTCATGGGTGCAGCCTCTCACTGGGGGCGTGTCCACGCCGAGCATCTCTGGCCCTGCGGCATGGGACGCGCTATCTTAACGATTATCGTTATTATCGACATTCGTTAGGGGACAGTCTTGTACGCCATCCCACTGCTGACGGCCCTGCTGGCCGGGCTGGCCCTGGCTGCGCTGCTCGCCGCGCTCGTCGTCCGCCTCCGGAGGAGCCCCGGGCAGCGGGACGACACCGCCACTCTCAAGGCCGTTCGCATCGGCGCCCTGGTGTACGGGGCCGTCGTGGTCGTCGCCACCGCCGTCGCCGTCATCGGCCAGCTCACGAGCGACGTCGTCGAGGTCGCGCTGCCCACCCAGACCTTCTGGCCGTGGCTGCCCGAGGGGGTGGAGCTGCACCACGCCGAAGGCGCTTCCGTCGTCGGGGGCGGCTTCACCGAGGCGCTGGTGTCCCTCGAGGGGCTGAGCACCGGCACGCGACTGCTGCTGGCCCTCGGGGCCCTGGCCCAGGGTCTCACCCAGCTCGCCATCACCGTGGCGGTGCACCAGCTGGCCAAGCGGCTCCTCGGGGGCGAGCCGTTCCAGCCGGTGCTGAGCCGGATGGTGATGGTGGCCGCTGCGGCGCTGGTCGTCGGTGGCCTGCTGTGGCAGGTCTGCTTCGACGTCGCGGGCTCGATGGCGGCGCAGGAGGCCCTCACCATCGACGGGTGGGGCTATCCGGACGCCCTCGGCCTCGACGACCCCACGGTCCTGCTGCCCCAACCCGCGCTCAGGGTCACCATCGACTTCTGGCCCATCTTCATCGGCATGGCGCTCGCCGCGGTCGCAGCCGCCTTCCGCCGCGGTGAGCGCCTGCAGCAGGACACGATGGGCCTCGTGTGATGGCCCCGGCCGACGCCGAGCAGGACACCGGGATCCGGTGTCGCCTCGACGAGCTGCTCGCAGCACGCAACATGACCCTCACCAGGCTCAGCGAGGAGGTGGGCGTGAGCGTGGTGAACCTGTCCATCCTCAAGAACGACCGCGCCCGCGCCATCCGCTTCTCCACCCTGCGAGCCGTCTGCCGGGCACTCGACTGCGAGGTGGGAGACCTGCTCGAGCTCGTCGACCGGCCGGCGCAGTCCCCTTGAGGACGTCAGGGGGCGGTCGGGGTGACGACCGGACCCAGGGTGCCGGTGTAGATCACGCCGAGGCCGTTGGGCACGCGCCGCTCCACGCCGTCGGACGGGGTGTTGATGACGCCCATCGTCCCGTCGATCCGGCGTGACCACATCGCCGAGGAGCCACCGCCGTCGAGGTTGAGGGCGTCCTCGGCTCCCAAGGACGTCATCATGTCGGCGAGCTCGACCATGGTGAAGCCGCGGCTGGCCGAGCTGCGTCCGTCGACCACCAGGAGCAGCAGGCGCCGCCCGTCGCGGTCGATGCCCACCGCGGTGCGCGGGTGCGCCAGCCGGTCGTTGACGACGCGGCGTACGCCGTCCACCAGGAGCGGACGGTCGCCGGTGATGGCCATCTGGGCTCGGCCCCCGGCGAGGGTGCGGGTGAAGGTGACCTTGCGGCCGCGGCGCAGCGGCTTGAGCCGGGCGTTGCCGCGCGGGCCGACGCCGACCAGGACCTTCTCGTCGGGCTGGATGCGGCGGTTGCGGCTCACTCCCCAGCGGTTGGAGACCACGCGGCCGCGGCGCACCACCACCTCGCGGGCGGCCTTGTGGCCGTCGGTCACCGACGTGCCGGCCGTCCTGCCCCAGCGGTGGGTGTAGACGCCCACCGTGCCGACCGGGAT
>JAJPEO010000340.1 GCA_021166815.1 Nocardioides sp. | reverse complement strand
GACGCCGTCGAGGGTGGTGGTGAGCCCGCCGGTGGTGCCCTTGATGCCGTCCCCGGTCTGGGTGAGGCCGTCCTTCACCTTCTCGCCGCCCTCCTTGACCTTGTCGCCCAGCTGCTCGAGCGGGGTGGGGGAGGAGGTGGCAGTGGGGTCCTTGAGGGCGTCGGGCACGGTCAGGCCGTCGGTGTCCTGGCCCGAGATCGGGGCGGGGGGCGGGGCCAGCTGGACCGAGTCGCGGTCGAGGCCGCTCAGCAGGTCGGTGGCACCGGCCGAGAGCAGGAAGTCGGGAAGCGTGCCGATGCCGCCCGCGCAGAAGGGGCACGCGGCTGCCGCCTGCGCGTCGATGTCGGCCAGGGTCCGACCGGCGTCGGCCAGCTCGTCGTGGGCGCCGGGCGGCAGCTGGGGCTCCAGGGCCTCGAGCCGGGACATGCTCTCGCTGCTGAAGGTGCGTACGGCCTCGACGGCAGCCTGGTCGGCTCCGTCGTCGTAGGCCTCGACCAGGAGGTCGCCGGCGGCTGCTGCCTGCTCGGAGAAGTCCTCGAGGGTGCCGGGGATCAGGCCGCGGGCCGGGGCGTCGCCGTCGGCGGCCAGCGACTCGAGCTCGGTGAGGCGGTGCTCGGCGCTGCTGAGCAGGGCCAGGCCGCGGGCGGCGTCGTCGCCGGCCAGCCGGACCTCGGCGGACTCCAGTCCGCGCTTGAAGGGGTAGAGCGCCTCGCCCGGGAGCGCGCCCTGGGCCGCCACGGCCATGGTCGCGGTCGAGCCGACCAGGGCAGCGCTGCCGAGCAGCGCGGCGATGCGGCGGTCGCGGCGGCGCGAGCGCACGGGCATGGCCAGGCGCTGCGGGGTGTCGGGGACCAGGGCGGTCTCCGCCTCGGCCATCAGCCGCTCGCGCAGGCCGGCCACGAACTCGGGCCGGGCGGGCACCTCGGGGACGCTGCGGAGGCCCTCGACGAGGGTGAGGAGGTCGTCGTACTGCTCGGGGTCACGGGTGGCACGTCGGGACCCGGAGACCAGTGCCTCGAACTCATCGGCACGTCGGCGTGCCGAGAAGGCGGGTGTCATCGCTGTCGTCCTGTCTGGTGCTGGTGGGTCCCTCCCACACAGAAGAACGACACCGGTGCCCCGGAGGTTACGGCTGCACGCGCGATCATGGCTGCGACCACCGTCACCTCACCCCCTCGGGCAACAGCTTGGCGAGGTTGCGTACGCCACGCAGCTGCAGCTGCTTGACCGCCCCGTCCGTGCGCTGGAGGGCGAGGGCGGTCTCGGAGATGCTCATGCCCTGCAGGAACCGCATGATCAGGCACTCGCGCTGCTCGGTCGGCAGCTCGCTCAGGGCCTTCAGCAGCGCCTCGCTGGTGAGGCTGGCCAGGACGGCGTCCTCGGGGCCGGACGTCGCGTCGTCGTGCGGCGTCATGTCCTCGGTCGTGAGCTCGAGGCGGGTGCGGCTGGCCTTGAAGTGGTCGGTGGTGAGGTTGCGCGCGATGGTCATCAGCCAGGCGCCGAAGTCCTTGCCCTGCCAGCGGAAGTTGTTCATGCTGCGCAGCGCGCGGAAGAAGGTCTCGGAGGTGAGGTCCTCGGCGAGCGTCTGCGACCGGGTGCGGTGGAGCAGGAAGCGGTAGACCGATGGCTGGTAGTGGTCGAAGAGAAGGCCGAAGGCCTCCTTGTCGCCTGTGCGGGCCAGCTCGACCAGGGCGATGAGGCGCTCGCGCTCGGCGGCGTCGACCTCCGAGGACGCGGCCTGGGCGTGGTCGCCGTAGGAGTCAGGCCCCCCGCCGGGGGCGCCGGAGACGGCCGCCTCCGACATGAGCAGGGCTCCGGCCGGGCAGGGCTCGGGGGTCGACCAGACGAGCAGGACCGCGCGCCGCAGCGCATCGAGCCCGTGCTCGATGTCGGCCACTGGCCTCATCGATCCCTCCCAGTCCCACCTGTCAGCACCGCCCCCTCTGGACGCTGCCGGCGCCACGCCCCGTGCCCAGTCACGGGATGTGACACTCGATCAACAAATGTAAACCGATGTTGCAGGAATGGGAACCCGTTCTCGTCAGGCGGTTGTGCGCCCGAGGAGCGGCGTCAGCCCGAGTGGCGGGCCTTCATGCTCGCCCGGGCCGCGATGGCGCCCGAGACCGCGCCGCCGACCGCCGCGGCCGCCAGGCCGACGCGGGCGGCCTTGCGGCCGGTGCGGTAGTCGCGGATGCGCCAGCCGTGGGCCTTGGCGTGGGCGCGCAGGCGGGCGTCGGGGTTGATGGCGACCGGGTCACCGACCAGGGAGAGCATCGGCAGGTCGTTGCTGGAGTCGGAGTAGGCCGAGCAGCGCGCCAGGTCGAGCCCCTCGCGGGCGGCGAGGGCCTTGATGGCCTCGGCCTTGGCCGGGCCGTGCAGCAGGTCGCCCACCAGGGCGCCGGTGTAGACGCCGTCGACGTGCTCGGCGACCGTCCCCATCGCGCCGGTGAGGCCGAGGCGGCGCGCGATGATGGTGGCGATCTCGATCGGCGCGGCCGTCACCAGCCACACCCGCTTGCCCTCGTCGAGGTGCAGCTGGGCCAGCGCGCGGGTGCCGGGCCAGATGCGGTGGGCCATGCCCTCGTCGAAGATCTCCTCGCCCAGCTCCTCGAGCTCGGCCACGGTGTGCCCGGCGATGAAGGAGAGCGCGGAGTTGCGGGCCTCGGCGATGTGCTCGGGGTCCTCGATGCCGGCGATGCGGAAGTAGGCCTGCTTCCACGCGGCGCCGGCGATCTCGCGGGTGGTGAAGAACTTGCGTCGGTAGAGGCCGCGGGCCAGGTGGAAGATGCTCGCGCCCTGCATGATCGTGTTGTCGACGTCGAAGAAGGCCGCGGCGCCGGGGTCGTGGGGCATCCGGAGCGCGGACTCGACCTCGGCTGCGGCGGCGGACGCCTCGCCGGCCATGGTGGACCGCTGCTGGAGGTTGAGTCGGCGCGGGCGCTCTGGTCGGCTCACCCGGACCACAGTAGTGCGCTGCGGGGACCGACTGCACCGCTCTCGCCCCGCGGGCTGTGGAAAGATCGCGCCATGGCAGAAGAGCACCGCCGGCGCACCGACGTCTCCGCCCTGGTTGCCGAGGCGGCCGAGACGGTCCCGGAGCGCAAGGCGCTGGTCGAGAGCGACGGCCGTACGCTCACGTGGGCCGAGCTCGAGGACGAGGTCGCCCGCATCGCCACCGGCCTGGGCGCGGCCGGCCTGCTCGCCGGTCACCGGGTCATGATCGTCATCGGCAACCGCATCGAGTTCGTCACCAGCTACCTCGGCGCGCTGCGCGCCCAGGCGGTCGCCGTGCCCGTCAACCCCCGATCCACGCCGAGCGAGCTGGTCCGCATGCTGGCCGACTCCGGCGCCCGCCTCGTGATCGCCGACGCACCCTGCGTGGCCGCCGTCCGCGCCGCCGTCGCCGAGCTCGACGGGCCCCGGCCGCGCGTGGCGGTGGTCGACGCCGACCCGCAGGACGACGAGATGGCGTACGCCGACCTGCGCGCCGCGGAGGTCGTCGCGGTACCGCCGCTGCCCGATCCCGAGAAGCTCGCCGCCCTGCTCTACACCAGCGGCACCTCCGGCCTCCCGCGCGCGGCGATGCTGACCCACCGTGCGCTGCTGGCCAACATCGAGCAGGTCGCCGCGGTCGAGCCGCCGATGATCCACGGCGACGACGTGGTGCTGGGGGCGCTGCCCCTGTTCCACGTCTACGGCCTCAACGCCGTCCTCGGCAGCGTGCTGCGCCACCACGCCCGCCTCGTGCTGGTCCACGAGTGGGACCCCGAGGCGGTGCTCGACCTGATCGACGACGAGGCCTGCAGCGTCGTGCCGCTCGCGCCGCCCGTCTTCGCCCACTGGCTGCCCGACCCCTCGCTCAAGGAGCGGCTCGGGCCGGTGCGCCTGGCGATCTCCGGCTCCGCGGCCCTGCCCGCGGAGGTGGTGGAGCGGTTCACCGAGGTCACCGGCGTCCCGGTCCACCAGGGCTACGGCCTGACCGAGGCCTCGCCCGTCGTGACCAGCACCCTGTGCAGCCAGCAGGTCCGGGCCGGGTCGGTCGGCGCGGCCCTGCCCGGCATCGAGCTGCGCCTGGTCGACGAGACCTGGCGCCAGGTCGAGGTCGAGGACCCGGGCCAGATCGAGATCCGCGGCGCCAACCTCTTCAGCGGCTACTGGCCCGACGGGGCCGACGGCCCCGACG
>JAJPEO010000337.1 GCA_021166815.1 Nocardioides sp. | reverse complement strand
GTGACCCCGCGCGAGACCACCGACGGCCACGCCATCGAGGTCCGCCTCTACGCCGAGGACTCCACCTGGACCCCGCAGTCCGGGCCCCTGGTGACGCTCGAGATCGACCACGAGGCCGCCTTCGGGCCGCTCTCGCGGGCCGGCATCCGCCTCGACTCGGGCTTCGCGTCCGGCAACGAGGTCGGCACCCACTACGACGCCATGCTGGCCAAGGTCATCTCCTGGGCGCCGACGCGTGCCCAGGCGACCCGCCAGCTCGTCTCCGCCCTGCGGCGCGCTCGCATCCACGGCATGACGGTCAACCGCGACCAGCTCATCGAGATCCTGTCCGACCCGGCCTTCGCGTCGATGGACGTCACGACCTCGTGGCTGGAGACCCGGGCAGGCGCCGAGGCCAAGGCCCCCGACGCCAGCTCGCCCGAGGCCGTCGCGGCCGCGCTGCTGCTGGCTGCGGACGACGCGGCACGGCGTACGGTCCAGGCGGGCATCCCCGCCGCCTGGCGCAACGTCACGTCGCAGCCCCAGCGCACGACGCTGGTGCCGGGCAGGTCCGAGGACGAGCTCGTCGTCGAGTGGTACGGCACCCGAAGCGGGTTCGCCGTCGACGGCGTCACCGTGCTCGCCGCCTCGCCGGAGTCGGTGCGGCTCGAGGTCGACGGGGTGGCCGCGACGTACGCCGGCCGCATCGTGACGGACGCTCGTACGGGTGCCCGCGAGGTCTACCTCGACGGCCCCGACGGCGCGTCGACGTGGAAGAACCCGCCGCGGTTCACCGACCCCGCCGACCAGGTCGTCGCCGGCTCGCTGCTCGCCCCCATGCCGGGTGCGGTCATCAGCGTCGCCGTCGCGGCGGGCGAGCAGGTCTCCGCCGGCCAGCTGCTGCTGGTCATGGAGGCCATGAAGATGCAGCACAGCATCACCGCGCCGACCGATGGTGTCGTCGCCGAGATCAACGTCGAGGCCGGGTCGCAGGTCACGGCCGGACAGGTCCTGGTCGTCGTGAGCGACGACGCAGAACCGCCGGTCGAGCAGTGAGCGCAGCGAACGTGTCGAAACCAAGGAGCGAGAGATGAGCATCAACTTCACCGAGCCCGAGGAGCGCCTCGCGCTGCGCGAGGCCGTGGCCAAGCTGGCCGGCAAGTACGGCCGCGAGTACGTCGAGAAGCAGGCCCGCGAGGGCGGCAAGACCACCGAGCTGTGGCTCGAGATGGGCCGCAACGGCTTCCTGGGCGTCAACATCGCCGAGGAGTACGGCGGTGGTGGCGGCGGCATGTCCGACCTCGCCGCGGTGCTCGAGGAGGCTGCGGGCCAGGGTGCGCCGCTGCTGATGATGGTCGTCAGCCAGGCGATCTGCGGCTCCATCATCGGCCGCTACGGCACCGACGAGCAGAAGAAGCGCTGGCTCCCCGGCATCGCCGAGGGCTCCATCACGATGGCCTTCGGCATCACCGAGGCCGACGCGGGCTCGAACTCCCACCAGATCACCACCACCGCCCGCCGCGACGGCGACGAGTGGGTGCTGAAGGGCCAGAAGACGTTCATCTCCGGCGTCGACGAGGCCCAGCTGGTGCTCATCGTGGCGCGCACCGAGGACGCGAAGACCGGCAAGCTCAAGCCCGCGCTGTTCGTCGTCCCGACCGACGCCGAGGGCTTCACCAGGCAGGTCATCCCGATGGCGTGGTCGGCGCCCGAGAAGCAGTTCACGCTGTTCCTCGACGACGTCCGCCTCCCGCAGGACGCGCTCGTGGGCGACGGGGACGCCGGCCTGGTCCAGCTGTTCGCCGGGCTCAACCCCGAGCGGATCATGGGCGCGGCCTTCTCGTGCGGCATGGCGAAGTTCGCCATCGACCGGGCGGTGGAGTACGCCAAGGAGCGCACCGTCTGGAAGGCGCCCATCGGCTCCCACCAGGGCATCGCGCACCCGCTCGCCAAGGCCAAGATCGAGCTCGAGCAGGCCCGCCTGCTGTGGCAGAAGGCCGCCGCGCTCTACGACGCCGGCGACGACATGGGCGCCGGCGAGTACGCCAACATGGCCAAGTACGCCGGCGGCGAGATCGCCTGCAACGCCACGGACATCGCGGTCCACACCCACGGCGGCAACGGCCTGACGGTGGAGTACGGCCTCGCCAACATGATGGTCGCCGCCCGCCTGGGCCGCATCGCCCCGGTCAGCCGCGAGATGATCCTCAACTTCGTGGCCATGCACTCCCTGGGCCTGCCGAAGTCGTACTGACCGGGCACTTTCCCGCACGGTCCTGACGCTGACCGGGCACTTTCCCGCATCGCCTGCCCCCGTGGTGATGCGGAGAAGTGCCCGGTCGGCGTCGTGGGCATGCGGAGAAGTGCCCGGTCGGTGTGGGGTGGCAGGCTTGGCCCATGGCGCTGGCTGACCGACCGCTCGTCCCGGAGGAGTGGGTACGCCGTGTCGACGCGATCCTGGGCGTCCTGCCCCGCTGCGCGCAGGAGCCGGCCTGGACGGGCACCCGGTGGCGGGTCGGCGGGGCCACGGTCGCGCACGTCTTCGGCGGCGAGGACCAGCGCTTCCGCATCACCTTCCGGGCCGACGCCGACGAGGTGATGGCCTTCCAGCACATGGGCGAGCCGTACTTCAACGTCTCCTGGAGCGGCAACGCCGTCGGCATGCTCCTCGACGACGACACCGACTGGGACGAGCTCGCCGAGCTCCTCACGGACTCGTACTGCATCCAGGCCCCGGCGAGCCTCGCTGCCGGCGTCGAGCGCCCGGGACGACCGGCGCTGGGCTGACGCCCCGGCTCAGCGCAGGGGGACGAAGCGGTAGTGGCCGTGCTCGGTCACGACCGCGCCCGGGTTGGTGACGACCAGCATCACGCCGTCCACGGGGATGACCATCCGTCCGTCCGGGCCGAGCTGCGCGACCAGCGAGTCCGGCAGCGAGCGGGGCTCGGCCGAGACGAGGATGCGGTCGTACGGCGCCCGGTCGGGGTCACCGAGGACGCCGGGCACGGCCGGCTCGATCCGGGCCCACGACTGCCGCGTGGCTGCCAGGTTGTGGCGCCCGAAGTCGACCAGCTCCGGCTCCAGCTCGAGCCCCAGCACCCACCCGGTCGGCCCCACGAGGTGGGCCAGGAGGGCGGTCGTCCAGCCCGACCCGGAGCCGACGTCGAGGACCCGCTGGCCGGGGCGGACGTCGAGGAGGCGGAGCATGTCCGCGACCGTGCGCGGTTGGGAGTTGGTCTGCCCGGAGCCGATGGGCAGGGGGCCGTCGTACGACGCACGTCGCCTCACCGCGCGCGGCAGGAACCCCTCGCGCGGGTGGGCCGCGAAGGCGGCCGAGACCGTGTCCACGGCACCAGTGTGGGCCATGGGAGGGACGTCGGAAAAGGATTCGGACCGGCCGCCACGGGGGTCGGCGGCCGGTCCGAAGACTGGGTGGGGGCGAAGCCCCGCTGGCTCAGCGCTTGCCGGGCGAGGCGGGCTTGCCGGGGGCCTCGGGCTTGCCGGGCTTCTCGGCCGGCTGGCCGGCGTCGGTGGGCTTGCCGGCGTCGGTGGGCTTGCCGGCGTCGGTGGGCTTGCCCGCGTCGGTGGGCTTGCCGGCGTCGGTGGGCTTGCCGGTCTCGCGCGGCTCGCCGACCAGGTCGACGCAGTAGGTCGCGACGCCCTCGACACTGCCGGCGGCGGCCACGAGCACGGAGAACGCAGCGCTGTCGAGCGCCTTGCCGTGCAGGGTCTTGTCGTTGGCCTGGTAGGCCTTGCAGAGGCCCTCGAGGCTGGGCGACGGGGTGGCGGTCGCCTCCTCGGTCTCCTCGACCTCCTCGACCTCCTCGGTCTCGGTGGCCTCGGTCTCGCCGTCGGTCGGCGTCTCGGTCTCCGACGGGGCGGCGTGCTTGGCGACGGACTCCGTGGCCTGGTCGGAGGCCTGGTCGGGCAGCGTCGGGAGGTGACCGGTGGCGGCGAGGGCGATGCCGGAGCTGGCCAGGGCGACGACGGCGCCAGTTGCTACGACGGCACGGGTGGCGGCACGGCGGCCGAGGGTGGAAGGCGACACGAAATTGCTCCTCGAGACAGGTGACGGGGTCAGACGAGCGGCGTGGAACGCGCCCACGGCGGCGTCCTCGCGGGCCAGCTCGTGGCTGGTTGCGGGGGCACGCGCGGCGTCCAGGACACGCCCGAGCTCGTGGCTCGAGGCCGCAGGGTCGTCGAGCCGGCGCTCGGACTCCCGGCGGGACAGGTGGCGGTCGTGGATGCTCATCACTCCGTTCAGCGCCGTCGGTCGGCGAAGTGTCACGGGTCGGCGGAAGAGAGTTTTCAGGACGACTCCTCCAGCCTGCGAGCCAGGGCTCGCAGCCCCCGGTGGCCGGCGCTGCGCACGGCGCCCGGCCGCTTGCCGAGGATGCGTGCGGCGGTGGGTGCGTCGAAGCCCAGAACGGTACGCAGCATGATCGCCTCGGCCTGGTCTCGCGGCAGGGTCGCGATGAGCGCGATGGCCTCGTCGGAGCCGAGCGCCCCGAGCGTCGTGGCCTCCACGTCGACGGGGTCGCGTACGTCGACCACGGCCTCGAGGTCGTCGGTGGCCACCGGCCGGCGGGCAGCCCGCCGCAGGTGGTCGAGCCCGCGGTGGCGGCCGATGGTGGTGATCCAGCCACGGAAGCCGTCGGCATCGCCGGTGAAGCGGTCGAGGTCGCGGAAGGCCTGGCCCCACGCCTCGCTGGCGACGTCCTCGGCGTCGTCGGCCCCGACCAGGACGGTGAGGTAGCGCAGCAGCGGCGGGTGCACGGCGGCGTACACCTCGCGGAAGGCGTCCTCGTCGCCGACGAGCATCTGCTCGACGGCGCGGTCGAGGGGGTCCGGCGACGGCACGGGCGCAGGTCTACCCCACCCCGGGGGTGAAGCCAACCCCCGGGGTCAGGACGAGGCGGTGAAGTCGAACAGCGCGATCGGCGCGCTTGTCGGCTCCGGCGACCCCCCGGCGGGCTCGACCGTGATGCCCACGGCCGTGGCCTCGGCCGCGGAGCCCTCGAGCACCATGGTCTGGTCGGATCCCTCCGGCATGAGTCCCGCCGGGACCATGTCGCTCTCGGGGGTCTGGAACCACAGCTCATAGACCTTGCCGGCGGGCGCGTCCACCATGTCCTCGGTGACGATCACGGCCCGGTCCTCGCTGCGCGAGAGCACGACGCGGGCGCGTCCGGCCTCGCCCAGGTCGACGGCGACGGTCTCTGCGTCGGAGGCGGCGAGGACCTGCTCGGCCGCGGTGAGCTCGGTACGCGACTCCCACGGCTGCCAGGCGCCGAGGCCGACGCCGACGGCGACCAGGAGCGCGGCCGCCACCAGCAGCAACCCGGTCCGGCGCGGTCGCCGGGGGCGGGGAGCGTCCGCGAGATCGGGGGCGGGGGCGGGAGCAGCAGCGGGGGTCTCGGGCGGCAGCGGGCGGACCTGCGAGATGCCGGCGAGGACCGAGTCGCGCAGGCCGGCAGGAGGGGCGGTCTCGACGGTCGCGGCGAGCAGGGCGGCGGCCTCGCGCAGCCCGGCGACCTCGTGGCGGCAGTCCTCGCACTCGCGGAGGTGCTGCTCGAAGCGCGCTCGCTCCAGGTCGTCGACCGCGTCGACGGCGTAGGCGCCGGTGAGCTTGTGGATGTCGGTCATGACCGGACCCCCAGGGAGTCGCGCAGGCGGATCAGCCCGTCTCGGATACGTGTCTTGGCGGTGCCGACGGGCACCTCGAGCATGGTGGCCACCTCGGTGTGGGTGTAGCCCCCGAAGTACGCCAGCTCCACGGCCTCGCGCTGGACGTCGGTGAGCGTGGTGACGGCGTTGCGCACCCGCTGGGCCTCCAGCGAGGCGTGGGCGGCCTCGGCGGTCTCGTCGTGCTCGACCCCGGTGCTGGTGTGCTGCCAGGCCTGGTCGCGGTTCGTGGCCGCCTCCACCGACCGCACGCGGTCGACGGCCTTGCGGTGGACGATCGTCAGCAGCCAGCCGAGGGCGGTGCCGCGCGCGGGGTCGAAGCGGGTGCTGCCGCGCCAGGCGTCGATGTACGCCTCCTGGGTGACCTCCTCGGCGTGCGCGGGGTTGCGTACGACCCGCAGGGCCAGGCCGTAGGCACGCGCCGAGGTGGCGTCGTAGAAGGCGGCGAACGCGGCCTCGTCCCCGCGGGCGGAGCGGCCGACGAGGTCGGCCAGCGCCGTCCCCTCCGGGCCGGGTGGGCCTCCGGCCGGCACTGCGTGAAGGTGGTCCACGGTGTCGATCCTTGCGGTCGGGCCGTGGGGGGGGGGGCGCCGGGGGGGCGGCGGGGCGCCGCGGGGGGGGGGGGGGGGGGGGGGGGGGGGGGGGGGGGGGGGGGGGG
>JAJPEO010000025.1 GCA_021166815.1 Nocardioides sp. | reverse complement strand
GCAGCTGGGCGGGCACCCAGCCGTCCCCGCCCCCGGCGGCGCCAGGCGTGCTCGAGTGCCCGTCGACGAGCACCCCGATCCCGCCGAGCGCGGCGACCAGGACGAGCACGGCCGCGACGAGCAGGGTCCGGTCGCGGCGCCGGGCACGGCGGCCGCGGTCCCAGACGGACGGGTCGGGGGTGAAGGCCTGGCGCTCGGCCAGGTCCTCGAGGGCGTGACGGAGTGAGGTGTTCATGCGTCGGCTCCCACCAGGTCGGCGAGCTCGGGGGCGAGGGTGCGCAGGCGCCGCAGCGCCTGGCGGGTCATGGACTTCACCGCGCCGGCGGAGATGCCGAGCGTCGCGGCCGTCTGGGCCTCGGTGAGGTCGTCGAAGTAGCGCAGCACCAGCAACGTGCGCTGGCGGGGGGTGAGGCGTCGCAGCGCCTGCTCCAGGGTCAGCCGCACCGTCACGTCGGCGTCCGTGCGGGGAGCGTCGTACGACCCCAGCGGGCTCTCGGCGACGCGGCGCCGGCGCCAGCGGGAGATGTTGGCGTTGACCAGCGAGCGGCGGACGTAGGCCTCGGGCGAGGACTCGATCCGCTCCCAGTGCCGCGCGGCCTGCATCAGCGCGGACTGGAGCAGGTCCTCCGCGTGGTGGTGGTCACCGGTGAGCAGGTACGCCGTACGTGCCAGTGCCGGACCCCGTGCGTGCACGAAGTCGTCGAATGCCGACCGATCGGTCATCGGACCCCCTTCACCACCCATGACGCAGCCGGGTGGTGGTGCGGGGGTCAGTGCTCGCGAGAAAGTCTCAGCGCGCGCGGCGCGAGAGGCGCTCCATGTCCATGACCACGACCGAGCGGGGCTCCAGTCGCAGCCAGCCGCGCGAGGCGAAGTCGGCGAGCGCCTTGTTGACGGTCTCGCGGGAGGCGCCGACCAGCTGGGCCAGCTCCTCCTGGGTGAGGTCGTGGTGGACGTGCACGCCGTCGTCGGCGGTGCGGCCGAAGCGGTCGGCGAGGTCGATCAGCGCCTTGGCGACACGACCGGGGACGTCGGAGAAGACGAGGTCGGAGACGACGTCGTTGGACTTGCGCAGGCGCGAGGCGAGCTGGGTGAGCAGGCCGCGGGCGACCTGGGGGCGGCCCTCGAGCCACTTGAGGAGGTCCTCGTGGGACAGCGAGCCGAACGTGGCGTCGGTGACGGCGGTGACGGTGGCCGAGCGCGGGCCCGGGTCGAAGAGCGAGAGCTCGCCGAACATCTGGCCGGGGCCCATGATCGCGAGCAGGTTCTCGCGGCCGTCGGCGGAGGAGCGGCCGAGCTTCACCTTCCCGTCGAGGACGATGTAGAGCCGGTCGCCGGAGTCACCCTCGTGGAAGAGGACGTCACCGCGCCGCAGCCTGGTCTCGGCGAGGGAGGCGCGCAGGGCCGAGGCCGCCTCGTCGTCGAGCAGGCTGAAGAGGGGCGCCTGGCGAAGCACGTCGTTGTCCACGTCATTCCTCCGATGGAGATGGTGTGGCCCCTGAGTTGCGTCCGGGGTATGCACTCGGGGGTCCGGGGTGATCCTAACCGTGGTGAGGGTCACAATGGACAGTCTGGGTCACATTGTGGTGAGAGAGGAGGGCCGGTGGTCCCGCACCGCCGTCCCGAAATGCCCGCGCGGGCTCCGGGGCACGACTGCCCGCCACGTAGGCTGGCCGCGTGCCAGCCGCTGCGAAGCCCGGGGCGACTCCGCCCAAGCCCGACACCTCGTTGGTGCGTCGGGCCCGCAAGGTCAACCGGGTCCTGGCCGAGACCTACCCCGACGCCAGGGCCGAGCTCGACTTCACCAACCCGTTCGAGTGCCTCGTCGTGACCGTGCTGTCGGCCCAGACCACCGACCGCCGGGTCAACGCGGCGAGCCCCGCCCTCTTCGCTGCGTACCCCACCCCCGAGGCGATGGCCGCCGCCCCGCGGGAGCACCTCGAGCAGCTCGTCGGACCGCTCGGCTTCTTCCGCGCCAAGACCGACAGCCTGCTCAAGCTCTCCCAGGCCCTCGTCGACGACCACGACGGCCAGGTGCCCGGCCGCCTCGACGACCTGGTCAAGCTGCCCGGTGTCGGCCGCAAGACCGCCAACGTCGTGCTCGGCAACGCCTTCGGGCTGCCCGGCATCACCGTCGACACCCACTTCGGCCGCCTCGCGCGCCGCCTCGGCTGGACCGAGGAGACCGACCCGGTCAAGGTCGAGCACGCCGTCGGGGCGCTGTTCCCCCGGCGCGACTGGACCATGCTCAGCCACCACCTCATCTGGCACGGCCGGCGCCGCTGCCACGCGAAGAAGCCCGCCTGCGGTGCCTGCCCGGTGGCGACGTGGTGCCCGTCGTACGGCACCGGCCCCACCGACCCGGTCGAGGCTGAGAAGCTCGTGACCACGCAGGGGCCCGCATGAGGGGTCTCCTCGTCGCCGTCCTCCTGGTGGTCGGCCTCTCCGCCTGTGCGGGCGAGGAGGACCCCGGCCTGATGCCCGGCCCGCCGGACGTGCAGGTCGACACCCCCCAGCTGCGCAAGATCAAGGCCCGCATCGGCATGGAGGACTGCCGCCCCGGCCCGGGACCCGGCTCGGGCGACCTGCCCGACCTGACCCTCGCCTGCCTCGGCGGCGGCGCCGACGTCGACCTGGCCAGCCTGCGGGGCCCGCTGGTCATCAACCTGTGGCAGGCCAACTGCGCGCCGTGCCGCAAGGAGATGCCGGCACTGGAGAGCTTCCACCAGGAGTACGGCGACCGCGTGCAGGTCCTCGGCATCGACTACAACGACGTCCACCCCGAGGCCGCGCTCAAGCTCGCGGAGGAGACCGGTGCGACGTACCCCTCCCTCGCGGACCCGGGCGGGGAGCTCATGGGCGTCGACCACTTCACGGTGCGCGGCCTGCCGGCGTTCGTCTTCGTGGACGAGGCGGGGGAGGTGACCGCGACGGTCACCGGCGGTGTGGACAGCAGCGCCGAGGTCGTCGACCTCGTCGAGGAGCACCTGGGGATCGTGCTGTGAGCGGCCCGACCCCTTCCGACCGTCCGGCGCTGCCCGGCTGGCTCGCGCCCGTCGTCGAGGCGTGCGCGACGATCACCGTCCACGAGCTCACCCGCTTCATGCCCCCCGAGGACAGCGACCCGCGTCGGGGCGCGGTGCTGATGGTCTTCGCCGACCGCGGCGCCAACGTCTCGGTCGACGACGCCGTCCCGGACCCCGACGACCTGGCGCACCGGGGCGAGCTGCTGCTCACCGAGCGGGCCCACCACATGCGCTCGCACCCCGGCCAGGTGTCGTTCCCCGGTGGCCGGATCGACCCGGGCGAGACGCCGGTCGACGCGGCGCTGCGCGAGGCGTGGGAGGAGATCGGGCTCGACCCCGACAGCGTCCAGGTCTTCGGCGAGCTCCCCGAGCTGTGGCTGCCGCCGAGCAACTTCGCCGTGACGCCCGTCATGGGCTACTGGCAGCAGCCCGGCGAGGTGAGCGTCGCCAGCCCCGACGAGGTGCACGCCATCCACCACGTGGCGATCGCCGACCTGATGGACCCCGACAACCGCATCAACGTGCGCCACCCCTCCGGCTGGCTGGGCCCGGGCTTCCTGATCGGGGAGGACCGCGACGTCGTGCTGTGGGGCTTCACGGCCGGGATCATCGCCCGCCTCTTCGACTACCTCGGCTGGTCCGGGGACTGGGACCGGGGCAATGTGCGTGACCTGCCGTCCCACATGCTGCAGGGTGAGCCTGCCAACACCGACCTGGCTCCGAACACCCGGCTGAAGGAATAGCGCCCATGAACGTCCTCGACTGGTGCCTCGTGGCACTCGTCGGCATCTACGCGCTCTCGGGTTACTGGCAGGGCTTCGTCACGGGTGCCTTCGCGACCGGCGGACTGCTGCTGGGCGGCGCGCTGGGGATCTGGGCCGCGCCCATGGCGCTCGGTGACGCCGAGCCGTCCCTGTGGGTGTCGTTGGGTGCGCTCTTCATCGTGATCGTGGCGTCGTCGCTGGGCCAGGCCTTCTTCCAGTGGCTCGGCGCCCGCCTCCGCGCGCGGATCACGTGGCAACCCGTACGCGCCGTCGACGCGGTCGGCGGGTCGATGCTCAGCGCCGTCGCGGTCCTGGTCGTGGCGTGGGCGCTCGGCGTCGCGGTCGCGGGGTCCAGCATCGGCGGCCTGACGCCGATGGTGCGGGAGTCCAAGGTGCTGGCCGAGGTGGACGGGGTCCTGCCCGCCCGTGCCGACCGGGCCCTGCAGGCATTCAACAACGTCGTCGGTGCCTCCTTCTTCCCGCGCTACCTCGAGCCGTTCGCCCCCGAGCGCATCGTGGCCGTCGGCCCCGGCCCGCAGCGCATGCTCACCGACCCCGACGTCCTGGGCTCCCAGGCGAGCGTGGTCAAGGTGCGCGGCAACAACAACTGCGGCAACGGCGTCGAGGGCACCGGCTTCGTCTACGCCCCCGACCGCGTCATGACCAACGCCCACGTCGTCGCCGGGGTCACCAGGCCCGAGGTCGAGATCGGCGGCTCCACCGTCGTCGCCAGCGTCGTGCACTACGACCCCGAGCTCGACCTGGCCGTGCTCGCCGTCGAGACCGGGGCGGTGCGCCGCCTGATGTTCGACCGCACGGCCGAGCCCACCGACCCCGTCGCCGTCGTCGGCTACCCCCAGGACGGCCCCTTCAACGTCGGCACCGGCCGCATCCGCAGCCAGCAGCGGCTGCGCTCGCCGGACATCTACGGCGACGGCACGGTGCTGCGCGAGGTCTACTCGCTGCGCGCGATCGTGCGCCCGGGCAACTCCGGTGGCCCGGTGCTCACCAGCGGGGGCGACGTGGCCGGCGTCGTGTTCGCCGCCTCGGTCAGCGACCGGGAGACCGGCTATGCGCTGACCGCGCAGCAGGTCGCGCAGGCCGCCGCGTCGGGCGTCGCCGCCGAGGACCCGGTCGACACCAGGACGTGCGTGGGCTGACCCGGCCTCAGTGGCCCTTGAGGGCGCGCGGGATCTCCTTGCCCTGCGCGATGGCGCGCTCGGGTGCGCGGACCTGCTTGACCTTCTTGACGCCGACGAGCGCGAGCAGCGCGGCCACGAGGAGGTAGAAGGCGAAGACGATGAGGAACGCCCAGTGCAGGTCCAGGCCCGCCCAGTTGATGAAGTAGGCGATCGCGACCGACAGCATGATGATCGCCAGCACGGCGATGAAGCCGGCCGCGGCGAAGAGGGCGATCCCGGTCCCGCCGAACTTCATGCTCACCTTGAGCTCGGTCTTGGCCAGCTCGATCTCCTTGGAGATGAGCGTGGAGATGTCCCGCGTGACGTCGACGACGAGCTTGCCGATCGTGGGGTCGCCCTCGTCGACCGGGTGAGTGGCCTTGACCGGTTCGGGAGCCATGTCGGAGTCCTTTGCGCGGGAGCGGGTCTGACGCGTGCGACCCTACACAACCCCGGCGACTAGACTTCCGTCCCAGGTGAGCCGGGAAGTCTGGTCGGCCCGTGGGCGCGTGCCCGCGGAACTGCCTCGACCACCCCTGAGAGTGAGCCGCCCATGACCTCCCACCGCCGCGACCCCCGTGACCTCGACGACGACGTCTGGAGCATCGGTCCGGTCTACCTCGCCAGCGACCGTCCGCTGGCGCGCCTCGTCGCCCGCCCGGTGCGGGAGTTCCTGCGCGTGGAGGCGGCCGGCTCGATGCTGCTGCTCCTCGCGGCGGTCGTGGCGCTGGTGTGGGCCAACAGCCCGTGGTCGGCGTCGTACAACGACCTCTGGCACACCCCGCTGAGCATCGACGTGGGCCCGCTGCGGCTCGAGGAGACGCTGCAGCACTGGGTCAACGACGCCCTGATGGTGGTCTTCTTCTTCGTCGTCGGGCTCGAGATCAAGTACGAGCTCGTCAACGGCGACCTGCGTGACCCCCGTACGGCAGCCCTGCCGATCGTCGCCGCCATCGGGGGCATGGTGGTGCCCGCCGGCATCTACGCCGTCTTCAACGCCGGCGGTGACGGCGCGGCCGGGTGGGGGATCCCGATGGCGACCGACATCGCGTTCGCGGTCGGTGTGCTCGGGCTGCTCGGGCGGCGCATCCCGTCCTCGGCGCGCATCTTCCTGCTGACGCTGGCGATCGTCGACGACATCGGCGCGATCCTCGTGATCGCGGTGTTCTACACCTCCGACCTGTCGCTGGGCTGGCTCGCGATCGCGCTCGGCATGCTGGTGCTCGTGGCTCTCGCCCGGGTGCTGCGGGTCTGGTCGCTGCCGGTCTACCTCGTGCTGGGCGTGTGCGCGTGGTTCGCGCTGCTGCAGTCGGGCGTGCACGCGACGCTGGCCGGCGTGGCCCTCGGCCTGCTCACCCCGGCGAAGCCGCTGCTCAACGAGCCGGTCGCCCGTGCCTACGCCAGGGACGCCCTGCGTGACCACCACATCGACCCCGACGAGCTGGCCCACCTGCGGTTCCTGATGCGCGAGTCCGTGTCGGTCGTGGAGCGGTTGGTGTCGGGCCTTCACCCGGTCTCGGCGTACCTCGTGCTGCCGGTCTTCGCGCTGGCCAACGCCGGTGTGGAGCTGGGTGCTCTCGGCGACGTCTTCACCTCCGAGGTGGGACTCGGCATCGTCCTGGGCCTGGTGGTCGGCAAGCCGGTCGGCATCCTGGCTGCGTCGTGGCTGGCCGTGCGACTGGGCCTGGGCAAGCAGCCCGAGAGCACGACCTGGCCGATGGTGCTCGGCCTCGGCGCCGTCGGCGGCATCGGCTTCACGGTGTCGCTGTTCATCGCCGGGTTGTCGTTCCCCGGCCAGGAGGTGCTCACCGCCGACGCCAAGATCTCGATCCTGCTCGCCTCGGTGATCGCCGCCGTCGTCGGGGTCGTCGTGCTGCTGCTGGCGACCTCCCGGCGGGAGCAGGCCCCCGCCGAGGAGGCGGAGGCCCGCTGACCTCAGTCGGCGGAGGAGGACTCGGCCTCGCGTGCCTTGATGAGGTCCATGACCGTGGAGTCGGCCAGCGTGGTCACGTCGCCGATCTCGCGGTTCTCGGCGACGTCCTTGAGCAGGCGGCGCATGATCTTGCCGGAGCGGGTCTTGGGCAGCTCGGGCACGACCATGATCTGGCGCGGCTTGGCGATCGGTCCGATCTCGTGGGCGACGTGCTTGCGGAGCTCCTCGACGATGTCGGGGCCGCCGTCGCCCGCCGCCTCGCGCAGGATCACGAACGCGATCACGGCCTGGCCGGTGGTCTCGTCGGAGGCGCCCACGACCGCGGCCTCGGCGACCTTGGGGTGGGACACGAGGGCCGACTCGATCTCGGTGGTGGACAGTCGGTGGCCGGAGACGTTCATGACGTCGTCGACGCGGCCCAGCAGCCAGATGTCGCCGTCGTCGTCGCGCTTGGCGCCGTCACCGGCGAAGTACAGGCCCTCCCAGCGTGACCAGTACGTGTCCTTGAAGCGCTGGTCGTCGCCCCACAGCGTGCGCAGCATCGCCGGCCACGGCTGCTTGAGGACGAGGTAGCCGCCGGTGCCGTTGGGCACCGAGTGGGCGTCGTCGTCGACGACGTCGGCGCTGATGCCGGGGAGGGCCTTCATGGCCGAGCCGGGCTTGGCGGCGGTGACGCCGGGCAGCGGGCTGATCATGATCTGGCCGGTCTCGGTCTGCCACCAGGTGTCGACGACCGGGCAGCGGTCGCCGCCGATGACCGAGCGGTACCAGACGTAGGCCTCGGGGTTGATCGGCTCGCCCACCGAGCCGAGCACGCGCAGCGAGGACATGTCGTAGGAGTCGGGGATCTCGCGGCCCTGCTTCATGAAGGTGCGGATCGCGGTGGGGGCGGTGTAGAAGATCGAGACCTTGTAGTCCTGGATGACCTTCCACCACGAGCCCTTCTCGGGCGTGCCCTCGAACATCACCTGGGTGACGCCGTTGGCCAGCGGGCCGTAGACGAGGTAGGAGTGGCCGGTGATCCAGCCGACGTCGGCGGTGCACCAGTAGACGTCGTCGTCCTTGAGGTCGAAGACCGACCAGTGGGTCCACGACGTGCCGGTGAGGTAGCCGCCGGTGGTGTGCAGGATGCCCTTGGGCTTGCCCGTCGAGCCGGACGTGTACATGACGAAGAGCGGGTGCTCGCTGTCGTGCATCTCGGGCTCGTGCTCGGTGGACTGGCGGCCGACCACCTCGTGCCACCACAGGTCGCGGCCCTCGTGCCAGTCGACGTCCTGGCCGGTACGGCGGACCACGAGGACCGTGCGGACGAGGTCGCCGACCTTCTCCATGGCCTCGTCGACCGCGGGCTTGAGCGCGCTGGGGGCGCCGCGGCGGAAGCCGCCGTCGGCGGTGATGACGACGCGGGCGTCGCAGTCGATGACGCGCGAGGCGAGCGCGTCGGCGGAGAACCCGCCGAAGACCACCGTGTGGATCGCGCCCAGGCGGGCGCACGCCAGCATCGCGACGACGACCTCGGGGATCATCGGCATGTAGATCGCGACCCGGTCGCCCTTGCGGACGCCCAGCTCGGTCAGCGCGTTGGCCGCCTTGGCGACCTCGTCGGCGAGCTCGGCGTACGTGACGTCGCGGGTGTCGCCCTCGGGCTCGCCGACCCAGTGGATCGCGACCCGGTCACCGTTGCCGGCCGCGACGTGGCGGTCGGCGCAGTTGACGGAGGCGTTGATGGTGCCGCCGACGAACCACTTCGCGAACGGCGGGTTGGTCCAGTCGAGGACCTGGTCCCATTTCTGGCCCCAGTCCAGGCGCTCGGCCGCGGTCTCCCAGTAGGCCTCCGGGTCGGCGGCGGCCCGCTCGTACGCCTCCTCCTTGACGTTGGCGTTGGCGGCGAGCTCGGCCGGGGGCTCGAAGCGGCGGTCCTCGGACAACAGGTTGGAGAGGGTCTGGTCGTTCACGGTGGCTCAGCTCCTGGATGGGGTGCCTGGTGTGGTCTCGGTCACGAGTGGTCCTGGGGGTGAACCTACTGCGCGAGCGGGGTGGTTTCGAGGGGGAGTCCGGCCCCCGGGGGCAGGGGATGGGGCCGGACTCCCCGTTGCCGTCAGTGGATGACGGCCTGCTCGGCCCCGGCGCCGGTGAGGGCGCGGACCTCGAGCTCGGTGTAGCGGGCCTCGGCGTCGGGATCCTTGGAGGTCACGGTGCCCAGCCAGCCGAGGAAGAAGCCCAGCGGGATGGAGACGATGCCGGGGTTCTCCAGCGGGAAGAACGAGATGTCGATGCTCGCGGGGAGCAGCGAGAGGTTCTTGCCCGTGACGGCGTCGACCTTGCCCGAGAAGACCGGCGAGAAGATCACCAGGCCCACCGCGGAGATGAGGCCACCGTAGATGCTCCAGACCGCGCCTCGGGTGTTGAAGCGCCGCCAGAACATGTTGTAGATGATCGCCGGGAGGTTGGCCGACGCCGCGACGGCGAAGGCCAGGGCCACCAGGAAGGCGATGTTGAGCTTCTGTGCCGGGATCGCCAGGATGATCGCGACCAGGCCGATGACGCCCGCGGCGATGCGGGAGACCCGGATCTCCTCGACCTCCGATGCGGTGCCGTTCTTCCACACCGAGTTGTAGAGGTCGTGGGCCACCGACACCGACGAGGTCAGCGTCAGTCCGGCCACCACCGCGAGGATCGTCGCGAAGGCGACCGCGGAGATCAGCGCCAGCAGCACGGCGCCGCCTGTGGAGCCTGGCCCACCACCCACGGCCTCGGCCAGCAGCGGCGAGGCGAGGTTTCCGCCCGAGGCCTTGACCTTCTCGTACGAGTCCGTGCTCAGCAGGGCCGCGGCACCGAAGCCGAGGACCAGGGTGAACAGGTAGAACGCGCCGATGAGGCCGATGGCCCAGAGCACCGACTTGCGGGCGTCCCGCGACGTCGGCGTGGTGTAGAAGCGGATGAGGATGTGCGGCAGGCCGGCCGTGCCGAGGACCAGCGCGATCGCCAGCGAGATGAAGTCGATCTTCGAGGTCGTCGAGACGCCGTACTTCAGGCCCGGCTGGAGGAACGCCTCGCCCTTGCCGGTGGTGGTCGCCGCCGTGCCGAGCAGGTCAGAGAGGTTGAAGCCGAACTTCGCCAGCACCAGCACCACGATCAGCGCAGAGCCGACCATGAGCAGGACGGCCTTGACGATCTGCACCCAGGTGGTGCCCTTCATGCCGCCGACGGTGACGTAGAAGATCATCAGCGCGCCGACGAGGAAGATCGTGACGGCCTTGAGGGCCTCGCTCTCCACGCCGAGGAGGAGGGCGACGAGCGCGCCGGCGCCGACCATCTGGGCGAGCAGGTAGAAGATCGACACGACGACCGTGGAGGTCGCGGCGGCGGTGCGGACCGGCTTCTGGTCCATGCGGTACGCCAGCTGGTCGGCCATCGTGTAGCGACCGGAGTTGCGCAGCACCTCGGCGACGAGGAGCAGCGCGACGAGCCAGGCGACGAGGAAGCCGATCGAGTACAGGAAGCCGTCGTAGCCTGCCAGCGCGATGGCTCCGGAGATGCCGAGGAACGACGCCGCCGACATGTAGTCGCCGCCGATGGCGAGACCGTTCTGGAAGCCGGAGAAGCTGCGGCCGCCGGCGTAGTGGTCGGCCGCGCCGGAGGAGTTCCGGCTGGCCCAGATGGTGATGCCGACGGTGAGCGCGACGACGCCGAGGAACAGCGCGGCGGTGAGGATCTGGTTGCCGTCCATGTCAGCCCTCCCGGCCGTCGAGCGTTGCGTGGTACTCGTCGGTCAGCTGGCGGGCCAGCGGGTCCAGGCGAGAGTTGGAGTAGCGGCTGTAGAGCCACGCGATGAGGAACGTGGTGACGAACTGCAGCAGGCCGAACACCAGGGCCACGTTGATGTTGCCGAACAGGACCTTGCTCATGAAGTCGTGCGCGAACATGGACATCAGCACGTAGAGCGCGTACCACGCCACGAACGCGAGGGTGGCGGGGATGACGAAGCGGCGATAGCGCGAGCGCAGCTCGGTGAACTCCGGTCGAGCGTGGAGCTCGTCGTAGACCGGATCGTGCCGAGCAGCCTGGTCGTGAGGATCAGGTGTCACGCGAGGCTCCTTCCGGGGTGGGGCCACCGGGGTGTGACCGCCATCACGGTGACACCCCGGGTTCGCGTGCCGGGAGTGGTGTGGCCCACGTCGTCGCCGGGCGGGACGGCCGCGTCGGCCAGCGGTCGATGTCGTACGACGAACGGTCGGCGCCGTGAGGCCGTGAGGAGAAGTTGACCGGACCGGCACCCGGAGGGAGCGGTCGGTGACACACCCGCCGGTGAGGCTCGGGGGCGTCCCAGCACGACGCCCCCGCCACGAGCCCCCAGGAGGCAGCCATGGCCGAGCACCGCACCCGCCGGTGGATCCACGACTGGAGGCCGGAGGACCCGGTCTTCTGGGAGCACACCGGGCAGCGCGTGGCCCGGCGCAACCTCGTCTGGTCGATCTTCGCCGAGCACGTCGGGTTCTCGGTCTGGCTGATCTGGAGCGTCTCATCGGCGTTCCTGGCCGCGCAGGGCTTCGACTTCTCGCCGCAGCAGCTGTTCCTGCTCGTGGCGGTGCCGAACCTCGTCGGCTCCCTGCTGCGCCTGCCCTACACCTTCGCCGTGCCGGTCTTCGGCGGTCGCAACTTCACCGTCGCCAGCGCCGCCCTGCTCCTGGTCCCGACCCTGCTGTTCGCGGTCGCGGTGCAGAACCCGGCGACGCCGTACTGGGTGTTCTGCCTGATCGCCGCGACGGCCGGCGTGGGTGGCGGCAACTTCGCCTCCTCGATGGCCAACATCAACCGCTTCTACCCCTCCGACCGCAAGGGTGCGGCGCTCGGGCTCAACGCCGCCGGCGGCAACCTGGGCGTCTCGCTGATCCAGCTGCTGCTGCCCGTGATCGTCGGCGGCGCCGGGATCTTCGGCCTGGTCCAGGCCTCGAGCGGCGGCATCCACCTCGAGCGCGCGGCGTACCTGTACGCCGGCCTCGCGCTTCTCGCCACCGCGGCGGCGTGGCTGTGGATGGACAACCTGGCCACCGGTCGCTCACCGGTGCGCCAGCAGCTGCAGGTCGTGCGCCATCGCCAGACGGGGCTGCTGTCGCTGCTCTACATCGGGACCTTCGGCTCGTTCATCGGCTACTCAGCGGCGATGCCGCTGCTCATCAGGCTCAACTTCTGGGTGCCGGACCCGGCGCCGCTCGGCACCGGGATCTACTTCGCGTACTGGGCGTTCCTCGGCGCCGGCGTCGGGTCGGTCACCCGTCCCCTCGGGGGCTGGCTGGCCGACCGCCTCGGCGGTGCGCGGGTCACCCTGGCGTCCTTCGTGGTGCTGGCCGTCGGCACGCTGATGGTGCTCTGGACGGTGTCGCGACTGACGCCCAACCCGTCGGCCGACCCGGCCGTCGCCACCGGCAACGCTGCGTGGTTCCCGCTGTTCCTGGTCGCCTTCCTGGCTGTCTTCGCGGGGACCGGCGTCGGCAACGGCTCGGTCTACAAGATGATCCCCTCGATCTGGCGGGTCGAGGCCGAGCGCGCCACCGTCGCGGGCACGCCCGAGCGCGCGGCGGCTCTCGCGGATGCCACGCACCAGGCGTCGTCGGCCCTGGGCATCATCGGGGCGGTGGGCGCGCTGGGCGGCTTCCTCGTGCCGCTGGCGTTCTCGGCGCCGTGGGTGGCGGACCCGCGTACGGCGACGATGGGCGCATTCGCGGTCTTCGCCGCCTACTACGTGGGGTGCGCGGCGCTGACCTGGGTGCTCTACCTGCGCCGCCCCGTGCGGGTGCACGGCATGGCCGCGGCGGAGATCTGAGCGGGGGACCAGCGCGGATGGCTGCGACCACGTCCCCGGACTCCACCCCCACCCACTGCCCCTTCTGCTCGCTGCAGTGCGGCATGCGGTTGGCCGGGCGCACGACCCCGCAGGTCCGCGCGTGGCCGGAGTTCCCGGTCAACGAGGGGGCCCTGTGCCGCAAGGGCTGGGCCGCCGCCGGGCTGTACGGCGGCCGCGAGCGCGTCACCTCCCCCCTGGTCCGCGACCGCGTCGACGGCCGGTGGCGAGCAGTCGACTGGGACACCGCGCTCGACCTGGTGGCCGACCGGCTGCGAACGATCCGGGAGCGCCGCGGCCCGGACGCCGTCGCGGTCTTCGGCGGGGGCGGGCTGACCAACGAGAAGTCCTACGCGCTGGGCA
>JAJPEO010000245.1 GCA_021166815.1 Nocardioides sp. | reverse complement strand
CGATCGCCCCTCCAGCGGCGGCACCGACGAGCATCACCCGGGCGTCGTCGTCGCCGATCGCGCCCTCGATCGCCTCCACCACCTGGTGGACGTGGCTGGTGGTGTCGCTGCCGACCAGGCGCAGCCGGCCCGGCTCGGTGCCGGGGTGGCTGGGCAGGAACGCGATGTAGCGGCCCTCGCCCACGCGCTGCACGCTGATGCGTCGGTCGTCGGCGGCCAGGCGCGACATGAGGTCGGTGAGCGTGCGGGGGAGCTCCTCGGGACCGGGGGACTCCGCCGCGACCGGCGCCTCCGGCAGCTCGTCGAACAGCGCGCCGGCAGCGTCGCGGAACGCCGCCACCGACTCGGTCTCGAAGGGCTCGACGCCGATCGCCCGCAACCCTCCGCGGGCGGCGTGACGTCCCTCCTCGGAGGCCAGCACGCCGCTGGTCAGCAGCGAGCGCATGTGCATGCCGTCGAGCAGGCCCCCGCCGGTGGAGACGTGGTCCAGCAGCTCGGGGTTGTTGGCTGCGAGCTCACCGAGGTAGGCGGCGACGTCGTCGCGGTCGAGGGCGTCGGTCTCGATGAGGCCGACGCTGACGATCGCGCCGCCGAGGGCGACCTCGGGCGCGAGGTAGCCGATGGCCCGACCGGCGATGGAGCCGAGGGTGTCGTAGGCCGCCTTCTGCAGCTCGTCGATCCAGCGGTAGGTGAGCACGGTGGCCCGGACGACGAGGGCGTCGGCGTCGAGCTCCACCGACCGGGTCAGCAGGCCGTGCTTGCCGGTCGTGGCGGCGCGGATGTCCTCCTCTGCCTGGCCGAAGGTGCGGGGTGAGAGCACCGCGCCGGCGACCACGTCCTCGTCACGGAGGATCTCCTGGCCCAGCCGGGCCCGGGCGCGCATCTGGTGGCCCGAGGTGTCGAAGAGCTCGGCCAGGGAGAGCATGGCGTCGTACTTGTCGCCCGCGACGGCCGCGCTCGTCATGCGGTCGCTCATGCGCTCACCTGGGCGAGGACGGGGGCGAGCTCGACGGTCAGGCCGGAGGGCTCGACGCGGCGCACGAGCACGCGGGCGCCGCCGTCGTCGTCACGGTGGGGGGTGATCGAGTGCCAGCCGTCGGCCAGGAGCAGCCACGACACGACGCCGATGCCGTCGGTCGAGTCACGCCCGACGTGGGCCGCGAGCACCCGCAGCCGGCCGCGGCTCTCGGTGTGGAGGGCGGACAACGCGGCGGTCGCAGCGGCCGCGGACAGCGGCTCGCCGTCGACGGTCACCGTCGCGTCCTCCGCGTCACGCGCCACGAGCACCGGGACCAGGTCGATGCGGCCGTGGCGCAGGGCCTCCCCGACCGCGTCGACGAGGGGGTACGCCGCCTCGAGCGCGGCCGGGACCGCGGAGGTCGTGGACGTCACGTCGTCGGGGATGATCGTGACCCGGGAAAGCTCGTCGGCCCACTGCCCGGCCGCGAACCACGCGAGCTCGAACACGATCCCGTCGCAGGTGGACAGCGTGGCGACGGCTCCCTGAGCGCAGCGGTGCCACGCCTTGACCTGGGTGCCGCCGGCGGCGACGTCGATGTCGAGCGCCAGGCGGGGGGTGGCCAGCAGGCCGACCGCCCCGACCATGCCGGGCTCCGCTCCCTCGTCGGTCAGCAGACCGCGGCGGCGCAGCGTGTCGTCGGGGTCGTGCAGCGAGGCCACCGCCTCCTCGTAGGCGCTCGCCTCGACCGAGGCGCGTCCGTGGCCCAGCCGGGCGGCGAGCCCGGCCGGGTCGGCGTCGGGGGCGACCTCGGCGACGTCGAAGGGCAGCGGGGCGCCGCCGGCGAGCTCGGCGACCCGACGCAGCTCGGGCAGGGTGAGCGCGACGCGCCGGGGCAGGCCGTCGAGGAACGACGCGGGCGGGGCCGGGGGCGTGCTCAGGTCGATGGTCGCCATGTCAGAGCCCCGGCAGGCTGACGCCCAGCCACTCGTGGTGACCCGGCGGGGGCGGGTCGAAGGACAGCAGCAGTGCGTCGGCCTCGTCGACCTCTGCGCCGGCGTCGTGCTCCGCGGCGGCCGCGCGGGCCCGGGCGTCCTCGACCAGTGCGGCGGCCTTGTGCTCCCGCGTGGCGATGGCGTCCTTGACCACGTCGACCTCGCCGAGGTGGCGGGCCAGGGAGTCGGCCGCGGTCTCGTGGTGCTCTGCGGCGGCGCGCAGCTGGGCGGCCCGCTCCCGGATGCGCGTACGCATCGCCTCGGCGGCCCGGCCGCGCCACGGCACGGCCTCGGACCGGGCGACGAGGTGGTCGGCCATGGCCCGGATGTCGCCGGCCTGCTCGCGCAGCTGGCCGACCCTTCTGCGCGCGGCCGCGGTGTCCCCGTACATCGTCACGCCCTTTCGCTCCCCCGTGCGACTACCCAACCAGAGAGCGGCCCAAACCTGCGGGAGCGTCTCGCGTCAGGGCGCGAGCCACACCTCGAGGCGGTCCATCGCCTCCTCGACCTGGCGGATGTCGGCGGCGAAGCTGAAGCGGATGAACCGGTGTCCGTCGACGGTGTCGAAGTCCTCTCCCGGCGTCACCGCGACGCCGGTCTCGGCGAGCAGGCGGCGACACCACGCCATCGTGTCGTCGGTGAGGTGGCCGACGTCGGCGTAGACGTAGAAGGCCCCGTCCGCCGGCGCCACCCGGTCGATCCCCATCTCGGCGAGCCGGGTCAGCAGGACCTGACGCGTGCGGGCGTAGTCGGCGACGTTGCGGTCGAGCTCGGCGTACGCCTCGTCCGAGAACGCGGCGAGGGCGGCCCGCTGCGACAGGACCGGCGGGCAGATCGTGAAGTTGCCGGTCAGGATGTCCACGGCCCGGCGCAGTCGCGGCGGCACCAGCATCCAGCCGATGCGCCACCCGGTCATCGAGAAGTACTTGCTGAAGGAGTGGAACACGATCGCCTCGCGGCTGGTCTCCCAGGCGCAGCGGGCCAGGTGCTCCCCGCCGGCGAGGGTGGCGTACTCCATGCCGTGGTAGATCTCGTCGGACACCAGCTGGACCCCGTTGGCCTCGCACCACGTGGCGAGCGCGGCGAGCTCCTCCGGCAGCAGCATCGTGCCGGTGGGGTTGGCGGGGCTCGCGACCACGAGGCCGTCGATCGGGCCGCTGTCGCGCTGCAGGGCCTCGAGCTGCTCGACCGTGGGCTGGAAGCGCGTCTCGGGCCCGGTCGGGATCTCGACCACCTCGCAGCCCAGCGCGGTGAGGACGTTGCGGTAGCAGGGGTAGCCGGGCCGGGCCATCGCCACCCGCGCGCCGGAGTCGAAGGACGCCAGGAACGCCAGCAGGAACCCGCCGCTGGAGCCGGTCGTCACCACCACGTCGTCGGGGTCGACGGTGATGCCGTGCACCCGCAGGTGGTGGCCCGCGATCGCCTCGCGCAGCTCGCGGATCCCGACGGCCTCGGTGTAGCCGAGCGGGTCGTCCGTGCCGAGGAGCCGTACGGCCTCGTCGCGCACCGCCGTGGGCGCGCCGGTGCGGGGCTGGCCGGCAGCCAGGTTGATCAGGTCGCCGTGGGTGCGCTGGCGCTCTGCGGAGGCCGCCAGGATGTCCATGACGTGGAAGGGCGGGACGTTGGCCCGCTGGGCGACGGCGAGTCGGGGGTCCATGTCCCCAGTCTGCCCCTAGCTGGCTGTAGGGCGCGTCAAGCGTGAGGTGGGCAGGTTTGATCGGCTCCGGGGTGCGGAGCTGATCTTGGTCCTGTTGGTCGGCAAGGCCGAGCTGTTGGGTGCCGGGCGCCCACGCTGACGTATGCGACCTCGTTGTGGGGGGCGGGTCGTCTGGCTTCGTTCGGGCTGCCGCACAGGCGAAGGACCCGGGCGCCAAGCTAGATGCGGCATGACGTGTCTTGCGGCGTCTGCCATAGCCGAAGCGGCGTCTGGTCCGGGTCCTTCGTGCCCTCGAGCCTGACACTGTCGACCGGAGTTGTGAAGTCCTCCTTTGTCAGTCCTCTCGGGTCCATCTGCTGGAGTCGTAGGCGGCCTGGTCACGGACCAGCGCGAACGCGATCCGGTTCGCGCGGTGTGCCATCGCGCAGCCGATGACCAGGCCCTTCTTGCCGCGGGCGCGCAGTTGGGAGCCGTAGGCCTTGGCGGCGGGGTCGTTGAGCCACAGCCCGAGCCCGAGGTCGATCAGCGCGCGGCGCAGTTCCACGCTGCCCTCGCGGCTGATCACGCTGTCGCGTCGTTTGCCGGCCGACTCGTACTGGATCGGGTTCAGGCCCGCGGTGCGGTAGACCTGTCGGTGGTGGTCGAACCGGGTCGGGTCGCCGAGTGCGCCGCCGTAGTTCCCGGCCCGGACCGCAGCCCAACCCGGGACCGTCAACAGGGGCGCGAACGGGCTGGCCGGCAGCAGCCGTGCCAGCTGGTCGGTGGCCTGCTCGATCTGCGCGTCGAGGTCGCCCAGCAGCGCAAGGTCGGCGGCCAGGACCATCCGTGCGACCGAGGCATCGGCGGTGGGCAGCGCGTCACGGGCGGCTTGGACGAGCCTGTCCGCGACCGGTCGACGGATCTGTAGCCCACGGGTGGCACCGAACCGGACGAACCGGGTGGTGCCCAGGGCTGCGAGTCGGGAAGGGTCGGCGAACTCGGCAGCGACCAGTCGGCCGACCTTGGTGGCCAGCACATCGGGCAGCGCCAGGGTCAGACCGGGGAAGGTCCGATCCAGGTGCCCCAGCAGCTGGTTCTTGGTGGCCGTGCGTACCAGCACCCGGCTGGTCCGATGGGCTGACCAGGCGGTGAGCTCGGCCAGCACCAACGATCGGTCGCGGATGGGCTGTCCCCTGCCCGCCAACAACAGCTCGGTCATCGCTTGCAGGTCGATGACGTCGGTCTTGATCGTGCGCTTGCCCAGCACCCGGCGCTGCTCGGTGACATGGGCCGGGTTGAGCTCGAGGACCTCCCACCCATCCGGCCACGCTGCGTCCAACAGCGGCCGGTGATAGTGCCCGGCCGCCTCGATGCCGACCTTGACCACCGCGCCGGGCCGGAGCACCGCGACAATGTCGGCCACCATCCGCACGAGTGAGGGCCCAGTCATCGGGCAGCCCGTGCGGGGCTTGAGCAGCAACGTCCGGGCAGAGTCGGTGACCGAGAACGCGAACTCCGTCTTGCCAACATCGACTGCGACGACGACCGTCGATGATGTAACTGGCACAGCCTGAACAACCATCGGACCCACCTCCGGGGGCGCGAGAAGGCCACGGCGCGTCAACGCCAGACCTTCGAGTGAAAGAACCTGTCGGTCCCTTCCAAGCACCTCCGGAGGTGTCCGTGAAGGACTACCCCGACCTATATCAGCTGGAGACGGCTGCGGCCCGTCCCGCGCGACGGCCGAAGAACGACCCCTCGCCGAGCTGGGTGCCGGAGGCGTACGACTTCGCGTCGATCGCGATGTTGGCGGCGCAGGCGCCCGCGGCGAACAGGCCCTCGATGACCGAGCCGTCCGCGCGCTGGGCGCGGCCGTCGGCGTCGACCCGCATCCCGCCGAGGGTGAAGCCGGCGTAGAGCGCGGTGCCCAGGGACAGGTCGTAGGCGCCCCACGGCCCCTGGTCCTGCGGCGCGAGCCAGTCGGGGTGCTTGTGGAAGTCGGGGTCCTCGCCGCGGGCGGCGTGCTCGTTGTAGCGCTCGATCGTCGGGCGCAGCGACCCCTCCGGCAGCCCCAGTCCGGCCTCCATCTCCTCGATGGTCTCCCAGCCGTCGACGAACGGGCAGAGCGGCATCTTCGGGTGCTCGATGTGGGCGGAGTCGACGATGAGGTACGCCGCCCGGTCGGGCTGGTCCATGACGAAGCCCGACGTGCGGGAGTGGTAGGAGTCCTCGGCGACGAAGCGGCGGCCCTCCTTGTTGACGATCAGGCCCTTCACGAGCACCGACGGCGGGTAGAACGGCGCGGTCACGAAGGCCTCGTCCAT
>JAJPEO010000244.1 GCA_021166815.1 Nocardioides sp. | reverse complement strand
GAGGCGCTCGGTCCCCGGGATGCGAGCGGAGAAGCCGACCAGGCCGTGGGCGCCGGGCGGCAGGCCGGTGCCGAGGGACGTGAGCGAGGTGGCCGTCGTGGACGGCACACCGGCGGTGCCGGTGCTGCTCCCCTCCATCAGCGACGACAGGTACGGCGCCGCGTGGGCGTACCGGGCCAGCAGCTCGGCGCCCAGGCCGTCCACCAGGAACAGGACGTACGCCGGAGCCTCGGGGAACGTCAGCGTCGTCGGCCGGTCCGCCAGCGGGGCACCCAGGGCCCCTGCGATCGCCGGCACGACGTCGGCGAGGGAACGCTGGCCGTACGCGGGTGCGAGGAACCCGGTGCTCATCCGCGCGTCCGGGCGGACAGGGCATCGGCGAAGGCCAGCAGGCCGGCCACCGAGTCCTGGCCCTCGGCCGCAGCGGAGACCCTGAGGTTGTAGTCGTCGCCGGCGAGGGTGCCGGTGTAGCCGTGGTCGGCGTCGCACTGCGGGTCCGAGCAGCCGGCAGGCTCGAGGTCGATCCGGCCGACGGCGCCCCAGCCGATCGTGAGCACCGCCTCCGCGGCAGGGGCCACGCCCGAGGTGGGGTTGGCCACCATCCGGGTGACGACCACCGTGCGGATCGCGCTCAGCATGACCGCCTCGGTGGTGGTCGAGGTGTAGGGCTCCGGGAGCAGGTCGTCGCCGGGGTGCTCGTCGGTGTGGGCGATGACCAGGCGCGTCGGTGTCAGCAGCAGCACCGTGAGGTGGCGGCGGACCTCGTCGTGGTCGAAGGTCGTCTCGTGGTGGACGAAGAAGGACACGACGTCCTCGCCACCGGCTGCGGAGAAGACTCCGTCGGCCACCACGTCGGGGTAGTAGCCCGTACGGTGGATCGCCTCGCGCAGGGCGGCGGAGGAGTCGGTGTCAGTGCTCTTGCTGCGCATGTGGGCAGTCTGTCACGCCCACTCACTCCGGAAGGGTGTCCCCCGGCATCGTGCTGAGCCGGCGCACGAACCAGTCCGACCGCGGATCGACCACCGGTTCGATGCGGATCGCCGCGCTGAGCACCGCGGCGCCGCCCGCGCCGGCCAGGACCAGCGGCAGCTGCATCTGGCGCACCTGTGGCAGGTCGTGCTGCAGATGGGCCACCTGGCGCACCAGTCGCTCGATCTCGGCGACCTCGACGATCTCGCTGCCGCGATAGCCGAACAGCAGGGGCGAGGCCTTGATCTCGCGCACCATGTCCTGCGCGTCGTGCTCGGCCAGCGGCGGGATCCGGTAGGCCCGGTCGCCCAAGAGCTCGCTGAGCGGCCCGCCCATCCCGAAGGAGAGCACGGGCCCGAACAGCGGGTCCTCGAGGCTCGCGATCGCGACCGGCACCCCCGGAGGCGCGTTGCGCTGCACGACGAAACCCGCCCGGTCGGCGTTCTGGATGATCGAGTTGAGGCTCGTCCATGCGTCGTGCATCTCGTCCGGGCCGGCGATGTTGCGCCAGACGTGGGCCAGGTCGGGCCGGTCGCGCAGGTGGTCGGCCGTGGCCTTGAGCACGACGTCCCAGCCGAGCTCCTCCCCCGCCGCCACGGCGTCCTCGAGCGTCGCCACCGGCCGGGTCTCCCACAGGTTGATGCCGTACGCCTCAAGGAGGCGGCGCTGCTCGCCGAAGTCGAGGTCCTTGCCCTCCGGGTGGTGGATCAGCAGCTCGTTGACCAGTCGCTTGGCAGCGTCGCGGTCGACCGAGTCCAGGTCGTTGCTCGGGGTGTCCGGGGTGCGCAGCCACACGGCGTACTCGACGACGCGCGCCAGCGCGCGCACGGCCGCCTCGACCGCGGGGTACGAAGGCACCGAGCCTCGGCCCGCGCTGGAGCCGGCGACGTCGGGCACGCGCAGGAGCTCGGGGACGCCCTCGGTGCCGAGGAAGGTCGACACGATGGGCTTGTCCGACTGCTCGCCCACGGCCGCCAGCACGTTGGCCACGTCCTCGCCGCTGACGTTGATGGGCGGGATGTAGATGGCCGCCACCGCGTCCACCTCGGGATCGTCGATCGCGGCGTCGAGGGCGTCCTCGAAGTCGTCGGCGTTGGCGTCGGCACCCAGTGCAACCTGCTTGTTGACCACCAGTCCCACCGAGTTCGCGGCGTCGGCGGCCAGCAACCCGAGGGCGTCGGAGTTGCCGACGATCGCCACCCGGCGCCCGCGCGGCAGGGGCTGGTGGGCCAGCAGCTGGGCGACGTCGAACATCTCTTCCAGCGACTCGACCTGGATGATGCCGGCCTGGCGGAACATCGCGTCGACAGCCTCGCTGGGCGCGGCGATCTTGCGCACCGCGTGACCCATGGGCACACCCTGCAGGGAGCGGCCCGAGCGCACCGCGATGATCGGCTTGCGGCGGCTCACCCGGCGGGCGATGCGCGAGAACTTGCGCGGGTTTCCGATGGACTCGAGGTAGAGCAGGACGACCTCGGTGGCCTCGTCCTCCTCCCAGTACTGCAGGAGGTCGTTGCCGGACACGTCGGCGCGGTTGCCGGCGCTGACGAAGGTGGTGAGGCCCAGGCCGCGGTTGGCGACCTTCTCGAGGATGGCCGACCCGAGCGCGCCGGACTGGCAGAAGAAGCCGGCTCGACCGCGCTTGGGCATGGTCGGCGAGAGCGAGGCGTTGAGGCTGACGTCGGGGTCGGTGTTGATGATGCCGAGGGCGTTGGGCCCGATCAGGCGCAGGCCGTAGGAGCGCGAGAGGCCGACCAGGCGGCGCTGCCGGTTGCGGCCCTCCTCGCCGGTCTCGGCGAAGCCCGAGGAGATGACGACCAGGCCGTGCACCCCCTTGGCCGCACAGTCCAGGACGACGTCCTGGACGGACTCTGCCGGGACGGCCACGATCGCGACGTCGACCTCGTCGGGGATCTCGGCCACGGTGTTCCAGGCCGGCATGCCGGACACGGCCTCGGCGCTCTGGTTGACGGCGTGGATGCGACCGGTGAAGTCGCCGAGCACCAGGTTGCGCACCAGGGCCTGGCCGATGGTGTCCTGACGACGGCTGGCACCGATGACCGCGACCGAGCGCGGCTTGAAGAAGCGTTCGATCGAGGCGGACTCGGCGCGGTGCTCACGCTGCTGCATCACCCCGATGGCCGTCTCGGTCGGGTCGATGCGGAACACCAGCTCCATCACGCCGTCCTCGAAGGCGCTCTTCACCTTGTAGCCGGCGTCGCGGAACGTGTGGATCATGGCCTGGTTGTCGGGGAGCACCTCGGCGATGAACTGCTCGATGCCCCGCTCGCGGCCGGCCTGGGCGAGGTGCTCGAGGAGGAGCTGGCCGATCCCGCGCCCCTGGTGCTTGTCCTCGACGAGGAAGGCGACCTCGGCAAGGCCCGGCTTGATGGTGTCGTAGCGCCCGACCGCGATCATCTGCCCGGCCACCACCAGGATGAAGGCCACGCGGGCGCTGTGGTCGACGTTGGTGAAGCGGTCGAGGTCGCGCTCGGACAGCGTCGGCATCGGCGAGAAGAAGCGGTAGTACTTCGACTGGTCGGAGACCCGGCTGTAGAACTCCACCAGCAGCTCGCGGTCCTCCGGGCGGATGGGCCGGATGTGGGCGGTC
Source organism: Nocardioides sp. (assembly GCA_021166815.1). Lineage (GTDB taxonomy): Bacteria > Actinomycetota > Actinomycetes > Propionibacteriales > Nocardioidaceae > Nocardioides. The sequence goes on along the minus strand of JAJPEO010000244.1, from coordinate 8,897 downwards.
CGACCGTCGCGCAGCAGGACGTCCGCCTCCCAGTGGCGCGGTGGCGGCGTCTCCTGCACTGCCTCGTCGGTCACGCTGAGCAATCTAGCCGAGTCGGATCGCCCACACCGGCGTGCCCCGCGCGGGTTGTCGGACTGGGTGGGGAGAATGCCTCCCATGGCTCGACGTACGACGAAACAACCACTGCCGGACGACTTCGAGGAGCACATCCTCGACACCGACATCCGGGACGAGATGCAGGCGTCGTTCCTCGAGTACGCGTACTCCGTCATCTACTCCCGGGCGCTCCCCGACGCGCGCGACGGCCTCAAGCCGGTCCAGCGACGGATCCTCTACACGATGGACGACATGGGGCTGCGCCCCGACCGCGGCCACGTCAAGAGCGCCCGCGTGGTGGGTGAGGTCATGGGCCGCCTGCACCCGCACGGCGACACCGCGATCTACGACGCCCTGGTGCGCATGGCCCAGCCGTGGTCGATGCGCCTGCCGATGGTCGACGGCCACGGCAACTTCGGCTCCCCGGACGACTCCCCCGCCGCCATGCGCTACACCGAGTGCCGCATGGCCCCGGCGGCCATGGCGATGACGTCCTCGATCGACGAGGACACCGTCGACTTCAAGCCCAACTACGACTCCCGCGAGACGGAGCCGACGGTCCTCCCGGCCGCCATCCCCAACCTCTTGGTCAACGGCTCGGCCGGCATCGCCGTCGGCATGGCCACCAACATCGCCCCCCACAACCTCGTCGAGGTGGTCCAGGCGCTGCGGCACCTGGTCACGAACCCGAAGGCCGACCTCGACGACCTGATGCGCTTCATCCCCGGCCCCGACCTGCCGACCGGCGGCAAGATCGTCGGGCTCGACGGCGTCCGCGACGCCTACGAGTCGGGACGCGGCTCCTTCAAGATGCGCGCCACCGCCCGCATCGAGACCGTGACCGCGCGCCGCAAGGGGATCGTCGTCACCGAGCTCCCCTACGGCGTCGGCACCGAGCGGGTGATCGAGCGGATCAAGACCCTCGTGCTCTCGAAGAAGCTCCAGGGGATCTCCGACGTCAAGGACCTCACCGACCGCGACCACGGCCTGCGTCTGGTCATCGAGGTCAAGAACGGCTTCCACCCCGAGGCACTGCTCGAGCAGCTCTACAAGCAGACGCCCATGGAGGAGTCCTTCGGCATCAACGCGGTGGCGCTGGTCGACGGACAGCCGCGCACCCTGGGCCTCAAGCAGATGCTCGAGGTGTTCCTCGACCACCGCTTCTCCGTGGTCCGCCGCCGCTCGGCGTTCCGCCGGGGCAAGGCCGCCGACCGCCTCCACCTGGTCGAGGGCCTGCTGATCGCGATCCTCGACATCGACGAGGTCATCCAGCTGATCCGCTCCTCCGACAACGCCGCCGCCGCCAAGGAGCGGTTGATGTCGGTCTTCGACCTCACCGAGGTGCAGGCCGACTACATCCTCGACATGCCGCTGCGACGGCTCACGAAGTTCTCCCGCCTGGAGCTGGAGAAGGAGCAGGACGAGCTGCGCCGCACCATCGAGTACCTCGACGCGATCCTGGCCGACGAGAAGCTGCTGCGGAAGGTCGTCTCCGACGAGCTGGCCGAGGTCGCCAAGGCGTACGGCACGCCGCGTCGCACGGTCCTGCTCGCCTCTGCCGGGACCGCCGTCACCGCGGCCGCCACCCCGCTGGAGGTGGCCGACGACCCGTGCCTCGCGTACCTCTCCTCCAGCGGGCTGCTGGCGCGGACCTCCTCCGCCGAGCTGCCTGGTCACGGCGAGTCGCGCGCCAACCACGACGTGGTCGTCAGCGCCGTCCGCACCACCGCGCGCGGGGAGGTCGGCGTGCTGACGAGCAGGGGACGCCTGGTCAAGCTCGGCGTGCTCGACATGCCGGAGCTTCCCGACTCCGCCAACGACCCCAACCTCCAGGGCGGGCTGCCCCTCAGCGAGGTGCTCCCCCTGGAGCCCGGCGAGCGTGCCCTCGCGCTCACCTCCCTGCCCACCGACGGCCCCGGCCTGGCCCTCGGCACGCGCGACGGGGTGGTCAAGCGCGTCAACCCCGAGGTCCTGGGCAGGGACGAGTGGGAGGTGATCGCCCTCAAGGACGGCGACGAGGTCGTCGGAGCCGTCGAGCTCGTCACCGGTGAGGAGGAGCTGTGCTTCATCAGCTCCGACGCCCAGCTGCTCCACTTCCCGGCTGCCTCGGTGCGCCCGCAGGGTCGCTCGGGCGGCGGCATGGCCGGCATCAAGCTCGGTGCCGGACAGCGGGTCGTGCACTTCAGCGCGTTCGTCCCCTCCGACGCCGTGGTGGTGACGTCCTCGGGTTCGTCCACGGCGCTGCCCGGCACCGAGGCCGGGGCCGTCAAGGTCACCCCGTTCGAGGAGTACCCCGGCAAGGGGCGCGCCACGGGCGGAGTGCGCAGCCACCGCTTCCTGAAGGGCGAGGACACCCTGATCGCGGCCTGGGCCGGACCCGGTCCGGCCCGTGCCGCGGCGGCGAGCGGGGCCCCCGTCGACCTGCCCGAGGCCAACGGCAAGCGCGACGGGTCGGGCATCCCCGTGGCCCAGCCGATCGCTGCCATCGCCTCCCCCGTGGCAGTGCAGGTCGCCGGACGAGTCGGTGTGGAAGGCTGACGCCATGCCCCTCCCCCGTGCCGGCTCCCGGCTGGCTCCTGTCCTGCTCAGCGCAGCGCTGCTCGTGACCTCGCTCGGGGCCTGCAGCGGCAAGGAGTCCCCGGCCGAGGAGCGCAGCCCCGACGAGGTGCTGGCGCTGGCCGCCGACCACCTCACCGAGACCTCCGGAGTGGAGCTGGCGCTGACGACCGAGGACCTGCCCTCCGGCGTCTCGGGGATCAAGTCGGCGATCGGCACCGCCACCAGCGCCCCTGCCTTCGAGGGCACCATCGCCGTGGTGGTGGGTGGCACGCCGGTCGACGTCCCCGTCATCGCCGTCGACGACGTCGTCCACGCCCAGCTGCCCTTCACCAACGGGTGGAACGTCGTCGACCCGACCGAGTACGGCGCGCCCGACCCGTCCGGGCTCATCGACCCCGACGACGGCTTCCCCGGCCTCCTGGGCCTCACCGAGGACGCCACCGAGGGTGAGAGCGTGCGCGGCGGAGCCGACAACGACGAGATCCTGACCACCTACGACGGCACCGTGCCCGGCCCGGCCATGGCCAAGGTGATCCCCTCAGCCACCGGTGACTCCTTCGACGTGCAGTGGCAGGTCGCCGACGACGGCGAGCTGCGCAAGGCCGTGCTGACCGGCGTCTTCTACGCCGACACCCCGGAGATGACCTACACCGTCACCTTCGCCGACTACGGCACCGAGAAGGACATCACCGCACCGTGACGACCTCCGGAGGTGGGCATGCCTCGCCTCGCCTGCTGCTGACCCTGGCTGCGGTGGCGGTGGGGTTCGCCGCGACCGACACCTACGTCGTGGTGCTGGCCCTGCCGGACATGATGGGAAGCGTCGGGGTCCCGATCGACCAGCTCCAGCGGGCTGCCCCGATCATCAGCGGGTTCCTGCTCGGCTACGTCGCCATGCTGCCCCTCATCGGCCGCATCGCCGACCTGCGCGGCCGGGTCCCCGTCCTGGTCATGGCCCTGGTGCTCTTCGCGGTCGGCTCGTTCGTCACGACCCTGGCCTACGACATGCCGAGCATGGTCACCGGCCGATTCCTGCAGGGCGTCGGTGGCGGCGGGCTGGTCCCGGCCACGCTCGCGCTGGTCGCAGACCTCTACCCTCCCGAGCGTCGCGGCATCCCCCTGGGGGTGGTGTCGGCCGTGCAGGAGCTGGGCGCGGTCCTCGGGCCCCTCCTCGGTGCCGTCGTGCTGGCCGTGGCCGACTGGCGCGCGATCTTCGCCATCAACCTCGCGGTGGGGCTCGTCCTGGCCGTGTCCGTGCGACGGCTGGGCATCGGCTCCCGTACGGCTCCCCTGCGGCTCGACGTCCCGGGCCTGCTGCTCGCCCTGGTGTGCCTGGTCGCCACCACCGCGGTCCTGGCCCGTCCCAGGGCCCTGCTCGCCGACCTGACCTGGGGAGCCCTGTTCGTCCCCTTCGCGGGTGACGGCCGGTGGCTCACGCCCGTCGGCGCGGTCGCGATCGGCTCGGGCCTCCTCCTGGTCGTGTGGTGCCTGCTCGTGTCACGCCCGCTGCTGGACCTGCGCGGGTGGGGTCGGCACCTGCTCGACGCCGACCTCGTGGGCGCCGTGCTCCTGGGCGTGGCGCTCGGAGGGGTGATCCTGGCCTTCGCCACGGCAGACCCGAAGGTCGAGGTCTTCTCGCCGAGCGGACGCTGGTACCTCCTGGTCGCGGCGCTGGCCGCCATCGGGCTGTTCCTCCACCTGCGCCGCACCAGCCGCCCCCTCGTCCCGCGCGGCGCGCTGCGTCGAACGCCCGCCTGGGGGGCGCTGCTCATCAGCTTCTTCGTCGGCGCCGCCCTCATCGCGGCCCTGATCGACATCCCGTTGTTCGCACGGACGACCGTCTACCCCGACTCCCAGCTCCTCGCAGCGCTGGTGCTGGTCCGGTTCCTCGTCGCCCTCCCGGTGGGCGCCGTCGCTGGCGGCTACCTCATCCGCTGGTGGGCCCCTGGGGTCGTCACCGCGGTCGGGATGCTGCTGGCTGCCGGGGGGTTCCTGCTCATGACGCGCTGGGACCTCACCTCACTGGCAGAGCCGACGGCCAACGTCGCCCTCCTCGTCGGTGGCCTCGGCTTCGGCCTGGCGCTGGCGCCGGTCAACGCCGCCCTGCTCGCCTACACCGACGACGCCGTGCACGGCGTGGCCAGTGCGTTCGTCGTCGTGGCCCGGATGGTCGGCATGCTCGTCGGCATCTCCGCCCTCACCACCATCGGCCTGCGGCGCTACTACGCCGAGCAGCGGGAGATCCCGCCGGTGCAGGAGGTGTGCGACGGGGGTAGCCGCTGCGAGGAGTTCTCGACCATGCTCCGGCTCGCCGGCATCGCCCAGGAGCACGCGGTGTTCTGGGGAGCCGCGGCCTGCGCCGTCGTGGCCGCCCTGCTCGCGCTGGTGCTCTTCCGCTCGGTCGGGCCCTCGCGGGTCATTCCTCGGAACCTCCTCACCGGCGGTGGCTAACAGGCGCTAACCTGCGGCGGTGGACAAATTCGACGATCTGATGGAAGCAAACCGTGCCTTCGCCGACGACTTCGCCCTGGGCGGGTTCGACGGCGTGGCCCGCGCCGGCGTCGCGATCATCACCTGCATGGACTCGCGCATCGCCCCGCTGAGCATGCTGGGCCTGTCCCCCGGAGACGCGAAGATCTTCCGCAACCCCGGTGGTCGCGTCACCGAGGCGGCTCTGGAGGCGCTGGTGCTGAGCGTGCACCTGCTCAACGTCAACCGCATCCTGGTCATCCCGCACACCCGGTGTGCCATGGCCAGCTCCACCGAGGAGGAGCTGCGCGAGCGCGTGGGCGCCTCGGCCGGACAGGACGCGCACTGGCAGCACTTCCACGTCGTGCGCGACCAGAAGGCTGCCCTCGCCGACGACGTGCGCCGCGTGCGCACCCACCCGCTCGTGCCTGAGTCGGTGGCGATCGGCGGATTCATCTACGACGTCGACACCGGCCTGCTCGAGCGGCTCGCCTGACACACCCGTCCCCGCCCGCCGGTGCGCCCGCTCAGCGGCGCGCGCCGGCGGGTTTCGTCGTCCGAGGGCGGACGGGGGTCTCGTCGGCTCAGGCGTCGACGGTGTCCATGTCGACCTCGTAGGCACCCTGGACGATGAACTCCTTGCGGGGTGCCACGTCGGATCCCATGAGCAGCTCGAAGACCCCGGCGGCAGCCTCCGCGTCGTCGATCGTCAGCCGTCGCAGGGTGCGGTGCCGGGGGTCCATGGTGGTCTCCGCCAGCTGGTCGGCATCCATCTCGCCGAGGCCCTTGTAGCGCTGCACCGGGTCCTTCCAGCGGATGTTCTTCTTCTTCAGCTCCGCGAGCTTGCGCTGCAGCTCGGCGTCCGAATAGGTGTAGACGTACTTGTCCATGCCCTTGCGGGGGTTGGAGATCTCGATGCGGTGCAGCGGCGGCACAGCGGTGAACACCCGACCGGCCTCGACCAGGTCGGGCATGTACTTGAAGAACAGCGTCGCCAGCAGGCAGCGGATGTGGGCGCCGTCGGAGTCGGCGTCGGCCATGAAGATGATGCGCCCGTAGCGCGCCGCGTCGAGGTCGAACGTACGGCCCGAGCCTGCCCCCACGACCTGGATGATCGAGGAGCACTCGGCGTTCTTGAGCATGTCGGCCACCGAGGCCTTCTGCACGTTGAGGATCTTGCCGCGGATCGGCAGCAGCGCCTGGAACTCCGAGGTGCGCGCCGCCTTGGCCGTGCCCATGGCGGAGTCGCCCTCGACGATGAACAGCTCGGTGCGCTCGTTGTCGTTGCTGCGGCAGTCGTAGAGCTTGGCCGGGAGGGCCGAGGACTCCAACGCGTTCTTGCGGCGCTGGACCTCCTTGTGCTGGCGGGCGGCCAGGCGCGTCTTCGAGGCGCCGAGGACCTTCTCCATCACCAGCTTCGCCTGGGCCTTCTCGGCCCGCTTGGACGAGGTCAGGAACGCCTTGAGCTCGCTGGCCACCACCTTGCGCACCACTGACCTGGCAGCGGGAGTGCCGAGGATCTCCTTGGTCTGGCCCTCGAACTGCGGCTCCGCCAGGCGGACGGTGACGACCGCGGTGAGGCCCTCGAGGACGTCGTCCTTGACGACGTCGGTGTCGGCGGCCTTCAGCACCTTCGAGCCGCGCATCGCCTCGTTGAACGTGCGCGTGAGGGCGGCCTCGAAACCGGTGACGTGGGTGCCGCCCTTGGGCGTGGCGATGACGTTGACGAACGACTTCACCTCGGTGTCGTAGCCGGAGTCCCACCGCACCGCGACGTCGACCTCGAGGTTGCGCTCGACCTCCTGGGGAGTCATGTGCCCCTTGTCGTCGAGCAGGGGCACGGTCTCGGTGAAGGTGTCCGCACCCTGCAGCCGCAGGATGTCGGTCACGGGCTCCCCGTGGGACAGGAAGTCGACGAACTCGGTGATGCCTCCGTCGTGGCGGAACTTCTCCTCCACCGGGGTGTCACCGCGCAGGTCGCGGATGACGAGCTCCAGGCCGGGGACGATGTACGACGTCTGCCGCGCGCGGCCCAGCAGGCCCTCGACCTCGAAGGCGGCGTCCTTGGTGAAGATCTGCCGGTCGGGCCAGAACCGGACACGGGTCCCGCTCCGGCCCTTGGCCACGCGCTTGCCCTTGCGGGTGAGGCCCGAGCGCGGGGTGAAGGACGCGCCGGGGCCGTCTCCCTCGAAGACCCCCGCGACGCCGCGCTGGAACGACAGCCCCTGCTGTGAGGGCGAGCGGTCGACGTCGATGTCCATGCGCGAGGACAGGGCATTGACGACCGAGAGCCCGACGCCGTGCAGTCCGCCCGTGGCGACGTACGACCCGCCGCCGAACTTGCCGCCGGCATGCAGCTTGGTGGCGACCACCTCGACACCGGGGAGCCCGGTCTTGGGCTCCTTGTCGGTGGGGATGCCGCGCCCGTCGTCGTAGACCTCGACGGACCCGTCCTGGTGGAGGGTCACCTCCACGACGTGCGCGTGTCCGGCCAGCGCCTCGTCGACGCCGTTGTCGATGATCTCCCACAGGCAGTGCATCAGGCCGCGGGTGTCGGTCGAGCCGATGTACATGCCGGGCCGTTTGCGCACGGCCTCGAGGCCCTCGAGGACCAGGAGGTGCGCTGCGTTGTAGGTGTTGTCTGCCGGTGCTGCCACGGACGTCCTGTCGTGCTCGTACGGGTGGGTGTCGCTGCCTGCGACCCTACCCGCGACACGCCGCCGCTCCCGGCAAGCCACGCTGCGCGCAGTCCGGCTGCCAGAGGGCTAGCGTGGCCCACGTCACATCGACAGGGTGACTGCGTCTCACCACAGGCACGTCTCGCAGGTTGGGGGCATCGCCTGCAGGGACTCGCACCGCATGGTTGGATGGAGGTGTCGCAAGGAACTGCGCAAGCCCGGGAATCTTTGCCCCGGGGACTACGTTGGGCCAGACACCGACGGATCAGAAACGAGGCTGAAGTGACCACTGCCACAGCACCCACTCCCGCCGCCCTCACGGCTGGGGACCGCTGCGACCGTTGCGGCGCCCAGGCCTATCTGCGCGTGGAACTCCAGTCCGGTGGAGAGCTGCTCTTCTGCGCCCACCACGCCCGCGAGCACGGCGACAAGCTCCGCGAGATCGCGGCCACGGTGGTGGACGAGACGCACAAGCTCACCACTCCCTGACCTGACCGGGGGCATCGACCCCCGACCAACCACCTCGACGGCGGCCCCGGACATGTCCGGGGCCGTCTCGTGTCCACCGGCCTGACAGGAGCCCGTCCATGACGTCTGTCGAGATCCTCGTCGCCCTGGTGATCGCCGTGGGCGTGGCCGGGATCATCGTGCCCGTCCTGCCGGGCACGGTCCTCGTGCTGGCCGCGATCCTGGGCTGGGCGTGGCACACCGGAGGGGCGGCCGCCTGGTCGGTGGCAGCGATCGCCACCAGCTTCCTCGTCCTGGGCGCCGTCGTGAAGTTCACCGTCCCCGGCAAGAGGCTCAAGGAGGCAGGCGTGCCGTCGCGCACGCTCTGGGCCGGAGCGGCACTCGCGTTCGTCGGGTTCTTCGTCGTGCCCGTGGTCGGGCTGTTCGCCGGGTTCGTCCTCGGCGTCTACCTCTCGGAGCACCAGCGCGTGGGGGGCGCCGCAGCGTGGCCGTCGACCAAGCACGCGCTGCGGGCCGTCGGCGTCTCCATCCTCATCGAGCTGGCAGCTGCCTGCCTCGCCGCGCTCACGTGGACCGTCGGTCTCCTGATCACCTGAGGCGACAGGCCCGCAAATGCAGGTCGGCGGC